>JAYVLI010000038.1:0-2693 GCA_043759535.1 Betaproteobacteria bacterium
CGGCTGCGCAGCGGCTCGCGGATGAAGCACATGCTGTGGAAATACGCCTCCACCGAGCTGCGCGCCATGCCCTGGAAGGTGGTCTTGGCGCGCAGCACCCGGGGCGCCCAATCGGCCTTGGGGTACAGCCGGCCCAGCAAGCCAAACACCGGCCGGCGCACACCTTCGGGCAGCGCAGAGCGCATGCGCTCTTCCATCAAATGCATCTGGTAGCGGCGGTAGCCACCAAAGGTCTCGTCGCCGCCATCACCCGACAGCGCCACCGTGACATGTTTGCGCGCGAGCTGGCACACCCGGTAGGTGGGGATGGCCGAGCTGTCGGCATACGGCTCGTCGTACAGCCTGGCCAGGGTGTCGATCAGGCCGAAGTCGTCGCTCTTGACGGTTTCTACCCGGTGGTTGGTCTGGTAGCGGTCGGCCACCATCTGGGCAAACTCACTCTCGTTGAAGGCCGGGTCGTCAAACGCGATGCTGCAGGTGCTGACCGGGCCGCTGGACAAACCGGCCATGGCCTGCACCACCGCGCTGCTGTCCACCCCGCCGGACAAAAACGCGCCCAGCGGCACCTCGGCAATCATGCGCAGGCTCACCGATTCACGCAGCCGGCGCACCAGCTCGTCGCCGGCGTCCTGCTCGGACATCGGGTTGTCCAGCGTGAAACGCACGTCCCAGTATTCACGCGGCTCGCCCACGGCCTGGCCGCGGCGGATGGCCAGGGTGTGGCCGGGCGGCAGCTTCTTGGCCTGGCGGAAGATGGTGCGCGGCTCGGCCACATAGCCCAGCGCAAAGTACTCTTCGAGCGCCAGCGGGTCGATGTCACGCTTGAGCGACTGGCCACCCGACTGGTAGGCCAGCAGCGATTTCAGCTCGCTGCCGAACAGCAAGGTGCCGTCGTCCAGCAGCGCGTAGTGCATCGGCTTGACACCCAGCCGGTCACGCGCCAGAAACAGCGTCTGGCGGTTGCGGTCCCACAGCGCAAACGCAAACATGCCGCGGAAGCGCTTGACGCAGTCTTCGCCCCACTGCTCCCAGGCATGCACGATGACCTCGGTGTCACTCTTGGTCTTGAACGTGTGGCCCAGGGCCTGCAGCTCCGCGATCAATGGCTGGTAGTTGTAGATCTCGCCATTGAAGATCACCCAGACTGACGCGTCCTCGTTGCACAGCGGCTGCTGGCCGGTGGCGATGTCGATGATGGACAGGCGGCGGTGGCCCAGGCCCAGGCCGGGCTCGATGTGCAGGCTGCCTTCGTCAGGCCCCCGGTGCTGCTGCGAATCGTTCATGCGCTGCAGCACGCCGGGCGTGATGGTGTTGCCGGCGCGGGTGTCAAAGATGCCTGTGATACCGCACATGTCAATGCTCTTTCGATGAATGGCCGGCTGCTGCCAGCTGCCGGTCGTACAAGCCCTGGTAGGCCGCCACCATGGCCTGCATGCTGAACCGCCGCTCGACATCGGCCCGGCCAGCATGGCCCAGGTGCGCACCGCGGTCTGGCAGGCGCCACAGGCCCAGCAGCGCCTGTGCCATGGCCTCTGCGTCGCAGGACGGCACCACCCGGCCGGTACGGCCATCGGCCACCAGTTCTGGGTTACCGCCCACCATGGTGGCCAGCACCGGCAAGCCACTGGCCATGGCTTCAAGAATGGTATTGGAAATGCCTTCGGCCAAGGACGGCAAGACAAAACAATCCAGGCCGCGCATGACATCCGGCACATCAGCCCGCTCACCGGGCAGCCAGGCAGCGTCGGCTGCGCCGGCGTCCTGCAACACGGCCTGGGCAGCGGCGCGCAGCGGGCCATCGCCCACCAGCACCAGACGGGCTGCGGCCGCAAAGCCCGCATCCAGCGCCCGCGCCCGTACAAAGGCGTGCGCCAGCAGGGTTTGGTTCTTGACCGGCGCCATGCGGCCCACGGTGCCCACCAGCCAGTGGGCCGGCCGCTGGAACGGGCTGCCGGTGATGGGAGCCATCTGCCCACCTGGCACCGGCTGGAAGCGCTCGGCGTCCACCCCGTTGTAGACCTGGGCGATGCGCTGCGGCGCGATGCCCACTGGGCCGGTCAGGTAGCGCGCCAGGTCTTGCGACAAGGCCACGTAGTGCTGCACAAAGGGTGAATACACCTGGCGCAGGCGCTGGTGGCGGCGGCTGCTGCCGTCCAGATCGTCGATGTCGCGGCCATGCTCACCGTGGATACGCACCGGCACCCGCGCGGCCCAGGCCGGCACCTGCATCTCCAGCGCGGCCAGGTTGCGGCTGTGCACGATGGCCGGCCGGTGCTGGCGCAACAAGCGCCACAGCGCCGGGTACAGCGGCAGGCCGTGGCCGGGGCCTTTGTTCAAGGCGATGCAATCCACATCGGGCCGGCGCAGCCGCTGGCGAAAATCAGTGACCTCGGTCAGCGCCACCACCATGTGGCGGTAAGCGCCGGCTGGCATGTGGTTGATCAGGTTGACGACACCGTTTTCAAGGCCCCCGGTGTCGAAACGGTACAGCAGGTGGACCACCAGTGGGGGCTGGTGACCACGCGCCACCAGCGGCGGCAGGCCCGCTGGACTCACAACCTCCAGACGCGGAAACCCGCGCCCTGCAGGGCTGCGGCATCGAAGTCGGCCTTGACGTCGATGAACGCGCCGCCCTTGACCAGCTTGCGCGCGATGTCGTCCACCGACAGGGCTGCGTACTCGCGGTGCGCCAC
>JAYVLI010000039.1:0-2501 GCA_043759535.1 Betaproteobacteria bacterium
CTCAAAGTCGGCCTGATGCTGCCCTACACCGGAACCTTTGCCGCCCTGGGCAACGCAATTGAAAATGGCTTTCGCTTGCATGTGGCCGAACAAGGCGGCAAATTGGGCGGACGCGAGATTGAATTTGTGAAAGTGGACGACGAGTCCGACCCATCCAAGGCCACCGACAACGTCAACAAACTCATCAAACGTGACAATGTCGATGTGCTAATCGGCACGGTGCACTCCGGTGTGGCCATGGGCATGGCTAAGGTGGCCAAAGACACCGGTACTTTGCTGATCGTGCCCAACGCGGGGGCCGACATCGTGACCGGCGCCATGTGCGCACCCAACATCTTCCGCAGTTCCTTCTCCAATTGGCAACCCGGCTACGCCATGGGTGAAGTGATGGCAAAAAAAGGACTCAAAAAAGTCGTGACTATCACCTGGAAGTACGCGGCCGGTGACGAGTCGGTCAAGGGCTTCAAGGAGTCGTTTGAAAAAGGCGGCGGTAAGGTCGTCAAAGAGCTGAGCCTGCCTTTCCCTGGCGTTGAGTTTCAAGCCCTGCTGACCGAGATAGCCGCCACCAAACCGGATGCGGTGTACACCTTCTTCGCCGGTGGCGGTGCCGTCAAGTTCGTCAAAGACTACGCCGCAGCCGGCCTGAAGAAAACCATTCCCCTGTACGGCTCGGGTTTTCTCACCGACGGCACGCTGGAAGCCCAAGGCGCGGACGCCGATGGCCTGATGACCGCACTGCACTATGCCGACAGCCTGAACACCCCGCGTGACAACGCCTTCCGTCTGGCCTATGCCAAGGCTTATAAACTGCAGCCTGACGTGTACGCCGTGCAGGGTTACGACGCGGCGCAAATGCTGGCAGCTGGTATGGCCGTTGTCAAAGGCGACATGAGTAAAAAGACCGAACTCAGCGCCGCCATAGAAAAGGCCAAGATCAACAGCCCACGCGGCCCGTTCACCCTGTCCAAAGCGCACAACCCGGTGCAAGACATCTACTTGCGCCAAGTGTCAGGCAAAGAGAACAAGGTGATTGGGATCGCAAGCAAAGGGCTGGTCGATCCAGCGCGCGGCTGCAAAATGTAAATGGATTTCCCCACCTTTCTTATCCAATGTCTCAACGCCCTGCAATACGGGCTGTTGTTGTTCCTCGTGGCCTCGGGGCTGACGCTGATCTTCGGCATCATGGGCGTCATCAATCTGGCGCACGGCAGCTTCTACATGATCGGCGCCTATATGGCCTATGCGCTGGCGCCGATCGTCGGCAGTACGTTTGGTGGCGGTTTTTTTGCCACGCTGGCGGTGGGCGTGGTGCTGGCGGTGCTGCTGGGCTATGTGCTGGAGTGGGCGTTTTTCAGCTTTCTCTACGAGCGTGAGCACCTGCAGCAGGTGCTGATGACCTACGGCCTTATCCTGGTGTTCGAGGAGTTGCGCAGCCTGCTGGTGGGCGACGACGTGCACGGCGTGCAACCGCCCGACTTCCTGGCCGGCACGATCCCGCTGGGCGAGCTGATGACCTACCCGGTGTACCGGCTGTTCATCTCGGGCGTGTGCCTGGCGCTGGCGCTGGGCATGTACTTTGTGTTCACCCGCACCCGGCTGGGCATGATGATCCGCGCCGGCAGCAGCAACCGCGAAATGGTGCAGAGCCTGGGCATCGATATCAAGTTTTTGTACCGCGTGGTTTTTGCCGCGGGCCTGGGGCTGGCGGTGCTGGCGGGCATGGTGGCCGCGCCGGTGTCGTCGGTCTACCCCGGCATGGGCAACCAGGTGCTGATCATCTGCTTTGTGGTGGTGGTGATCGGTGGCATCGGCTCGATCCGCGGCGCGCTGCTGGCGTCCTTGCTGATCGGCGTGGTCGACACCTTCGGCAAGGTGATTTTTCCGCAGGCGGCCGGCGTGCTGGTCTACCTGCTGATGGCGCTGATCCTGCTGTGGAAACCCAACGGCCTGTTCCGGGCCGGATGACTTGATATGACTGAACAATCTAGCAAGCCCGGCCCAGGACGCGGCCTGTTCGTCGCGCTGTGCGGCCTGGCGCTGGCCGCCTACCCGCTGGTGGGCGGCGCGTTCGGGCTGGACCTGGTCACCAAGATCATGGTCTATGCGATCTTTGCGCTCAGCCTGGAGCTGCTGGTCGGCGCCACCGGTCTGGTGTGCTTCGGCCATGCGGCATTTTTCGGCATTGGCGCCTACGCCGCGGTGCTGCTGTCGCCGGCCAGCGATCCGGGCAACCTGCTCTGGCTGCTGCCGGCCAGCATGGCGGCAGCCGCGGTGTTTGCGCTGCTCATGGGTGCGCTGTCGCTGCGCACGCAGGGGGTGTACTTCATCATGGTCACACTGGCGTTTGCGCAGATGGCCTACTACGTGGTGCATGACACGCCGCTGGGCGGTGGTACCGACGGCATCTACCTGACAGCCAAGCCGGTGTTGACGTTGGCCGGCACGCCCTGGCTGAACCTGGACAAAGCAGGTGCGATCTACGGCTTCACGCTGGCCTGCCT
>JAYVLI010000040.1:0-21649 GCA_043759535.1 Betaproteobacteria bacterium
GCAGCAGCACCAGCGCGGCATGGCGCAGTTGGTCGAGGCAGGCGCCCACCACCTGCGGCTGGCAGCGCAGGCAGTACGGGTCCTGAACGCGGTCGTCGCCGTCGGCCAGCGACTGGCCGCTCCAGAGCTGGCCACTCCCCTCGGAGGACGGGCGGCGTGAAACGCCGGCCTTGGGGCCTTCGAGATGCGACTGGCGGATCGCGCTGCCGGCCAGCAGGCTGCGGTAGTACTGCGCCACGTCGATCTGGCCGGGATGGCCGCGCAGCGCGTGGATGCGGGCCTCAAACGGCCCGTCACTGCCGCGCGCGGCGTCCACCGTCAGCGCGCCGATCACCAGCGCGGCTTCGAGCACCGGCTCAAAGCTGAGCAGCGCATGCAGCGCCAGCGCGGTGCTGGTCTGGGTGCCGTTGATCAGCGCCAGGCCCTCTTTGGCGGCCAATTGCAGCGGCGGTATGCCGGCGGCTTGCAGCACCGGCGCGGCGGGCTGGCGCTGGCCGTCGATCAAAAATTCGCCCTCGCCCATCAGCGCCAATGTCATGTGGGCCAGTGGCGCCAGATCCCCCGACGCGCCCACCGAGCCCTGGCTGGGCACATACGGGCACAGGCCGGCGTTGTGCACCGCCACCAGGGTGTCGATCACGATGGGCCGCACGCCCGAATAGCCGCGCGCCAGGCTGGCCGCCTTGAGCGCCAGCATCAGCCGCAGCACGGGAGGTGGCAGCGGCGGCCCCACGCCCACGCTGTGCGAGCGGATCAGGTTGCGCTGCAAGGTGGCCAAGTCACCCTCGCTGATGCGGGTGGACGCCAGCTTGCCAAAGCCGGTGTTCACGCCGTACACCGGCGCACTGCCCTCGGCCGCCCGCCGTACCACGGCCGCACTGGCCTGGATGGCGGGCAGCGCGGCCGGGTCCACCACCAGGGGCTGGCCACCGGCATGCAGGGCTTGCAATTCATCCAGCGACAGGTGGCCAGGGCGCAGCAACATGGTTTTTTGTCCGTCTAAGGTCAATGGGATGGGCGCCCTGCCCTGCCAGGGGGCGGTGGGTCAGACCATCGGCAGGGTCAGCCCTTGCTCACGGGCGCAGGCCACCGCGTCGGCATAGCCGGCGTCGGCATGGCGCATCACGCCAGTGGCGGGGTCGTTCCACAGCACCCGCTCGATGCGCCTGGCCGCCGCGTCGCTGCCGTCGCAGACGATCACCACCCCACTGTGCTGTGAGTAGCCCATGCCCACGCCGCCACCGTGGTGCAGGCTGACCCAGGTGGCGCCGCCGGCCGTGTTGAGCAACGCGTTGAGCAGCGGCCAATCGCTCACCGCATCGCTGCCGTCCAGCATCGATTCGGTCTCGCGGTTGGGGCTGGCCACCGAGCCCGAATCAAGGTGGTCGCGGCCGATCACGATCGGCGCTTTCAGCTCACCGCTGCGCACCATCTCATTGAAGGCCAGCCCGGCGCGGTGGCGCTGACCCAGGCCGATCCAGCAAATGCGGGCCGGCAGGCCCTGGAAGGCGATGCGCTCGGCCGCCATGTCCAGCCAGCGGTGCAGGTGGCGGTTCTCCACGATGTGTGCCGGAAACAACTCTTTCATCTTGGCGTCGGTCTTGCGGATGTCTTCTGGATCACCCGACAAAGCCACCCAGCGGAACGGCCCTTTGCCCCGGCAGAACAGCGGCCGGATATAGGCCGGCACAAAGCCAGGAAAGTTGAAAGCGCTTTTCACCCCCGCATCAAAAGCCACCTGCCGGATGTTGTTGCCGTAGTCCACCGTGGGCACGCCCAGCGCTTGAAAGTCCAGCATCGCCTGCACATGCACCGCGCAGCTTTGCGCCGCCGCCGCGCGCAGCCCGGCATGCTGGCCGGCGTCGGCCTGGGCGGCTTGCCAGGCCGGCACCGTCCAGCCAGCGGGCAGGTAGCCGTGGACCAGGTCGTGGGCCGAGGTCTGGTCAGTCACCAGATCAGGGCGGATGCCGCCTGACCGGGCGCGGCCCACCATCTGCGGCAGCAGCTCGGCCGCATTGCCCAGCAGGCCGATCGACACCGCCCGCTTCTCGGCCGTGTAGCGGGCGATGCGGGCCAGCGCATCGTCCAGATCGCTGGCCTGCTCATCCAGGTAACGCGAACGCAGGCGGAAGTCGATGCGGCTTTGCTGGCACTCGATGTTGAGCGAGCAGGCGCCGGCAAAGGTGGCAGCCAGCGGCTGCGCACCGCCCATGCCGCCCAGCCCGGCCGTCAAAAACCAGCGCCCGGCCAGATCGCCGCCGTAGTGCTGCCGGCCGGCCTCGACAAACGTCTCGTAAGTGCCCTGCACGATGCCCTGGCTGCCGATGTAGATCCAGCTGCCGGCGGTCATCTGGCCGTACATCATCAGGCCCTTGCGATCGAGCTCATCAAAGTGCTCCCAGGTGGCCCATTTGGGCACCAGGTTGGAATTGGCGATCAGCACCCGGGGCGCATCCACCTGCGTGCGGAACACGCCCACCGGTTTGCCCGATTGCACCAGCAGGGTTTCGTCCTCACGCAGCCGGCGCAAACAGGCCAGGATGGCCTCATAACAGTCCCAGTTGCGGGCCGCCTTGCCGATGCCGCCGTAGACCACCAGCGCGTCCGGGTTCTCGGCCACCTCCGGGTCCAGGTTGTTTTGCAGCATGCGGTAGGCCGCTTCGATCTGCCAGTTGGCGCAGCTTAAAACGCTGCCGCGTGGTGCGCGCACCGGGTGCGGCTGGGCGCCGGTTGTGCTGGCTGGTGCGGCCTGGTGGATGCTGGACAGGTCAGTCATGACAAACCCTTTGTTGCAGCGGCAAGATGCGCCGATGGCGTGAATCCTACTTGTCTAGACAAGCGCAGGCAAGTAGCATCTTTGCATGGTTTCCCCGCACCCAGCTGCCCGCCCCACGACACGCCCAAAGACGCCGGCTGACGCACTGGCGCCGTATGCCCGCGTCAAGCTTCACCTCAAAACCGCACTGGCCAGCGGCCAGTGGGCAGCCGGGGCGCTGATGCCGTCTGAGGCAGCGCTGGTGGCGCAATTTGGCGTTAGCCGCATGACGGTCAACCGGGCACTGCGGGAACTGCAGGCCGAAGGCCTGGTGGAGCGCAGCCAGGGCGTGGGCACGTTTGCCGCGCGGCTGCACCGGGTGTCGTCCAGCCTGACCATCCGGGATTTGCATGAAGAGATCGAGGCCCGTGGCCACCAGCACCATGCCGTGGTGCATGTGCAGCGGCGCGAAAAAGCCAGCACCGCTGTGGCCGCCCGGTTGGGCCTGGCCAAGGCGGATGTGGTGTTCCACACCCTCATCGTGCACCATGAAAATGGTGTGCCGCTGCAGTGTGAGGACCGTTATGTGAACCCGGCCTGTTCGCCCGGCTACCTGGCGGCTGATTTCACCCGCACCACACCCACCCAGGTGCTGTTTGACACCACCGCGCTGTGGCGCGCGCAGTACGCGATCGAGGCGGTGCCGGCCAGCACGGTTGACGCCCAACTGCTGGGCATCAGCACTGGCGATGCCTGCCTGGTGATCCACCGCA
Organism: Betaproteobacteria bacterium; assembly: GCA_043759535.1. Taxonomy (GTDB): domain Bacteria; phylum Pseudomonadota; class Gammaproteobacteria; order Burkholderiales; family Burkholderiaceae_C; genus Pseudaquabacterium. Next base: position 3,529 of record JAYVLI010000040.1, read on the forward strand.
GCACCTTCACCCGTGACGCCACCATCACCGCCGCGCGGCTGGTGCATCCGGGTGCGCGTTACCTGGTGCAGGGGGAGTTTCAGCCATGACGGCTGCTGCCAACCGGGTGCACACCAGCCGCCTGGCCGATGCACCACCACAACCCTGGCGCAATGGTGGCGGCATCACCCACAGCCTGCTGGCCTGGCCACCGGGCGCGGCCGACGGCGATTGGCTGCTGCGCGTCAGCGTGGCGCGCATCACCCAAGACGGGCCGTTTTCGCGCTTTGACGGCGTGGCACGGGCCTTTACCGTGCTGCGTGGCGCGGGTGTGCGCCTGCAGCTTGCAGCCGTGCCGATTGACCTGCGCGCCGGTGATGCCCCGCTGCACTTTGACGGCGCCAGCGCCCCCGGCTGCAGCCTGCTAGATGGCCCCTCGCAAGACCTGAACCTGATGGCCCGGCACAGCGCCGGCCGGGTGCACATGGCCTGTGCCGGCCCGGGCAGCAGGCTGGCCGGCGGCGCACCCACCGGCAAACTGCGCTGGCGTGGCCTGTACAGCACCGGCCCGCAGCGTTTGTGGCTTGACGCAGACCCGCTGGACTTGGCCGCCGACACCCTGGCCTGGTCAGACACTGACCCTGCGGCAAGCTGGCAGTTGGACCCGGCCACACCCCACCCCGCTCCCGCCTGGTGGCTGAGCCTGGAATCTCCAGCATGACACCCGACAACACCTTGCCCCCGCTCACCCGCTACCACAACGCCCGCCTGGCCACGCTGCTGCCCGGCCGGCCCTGGGGCTGGATTGAAGACGGCGCCTTGCTGGTGCAAGGGCAGCACCTGGCCTGGGTGGGTGAGGCCAAGGCCCTGCCCGTCCACCTGGCCCAGCGCATCACCGAAGACCACGATGTTGATGGCGCCCTGGTCACCCCCGGCCTGGTGGACTGCCACACCCACCTGGTGTACGGCGGCCAGCGCGCGGCCGAATTTGAGCAACGCCTGCATGGCGCAAGTTACGAAGACATTGCCCGCGCCGGTGGTGGCATCCAATCCACTGTGGCCGCCACCCGCGCCGCCACCGACGGCGAGCTGTACCACGCCGCACAAGGCCGCGCACGGGCGCTGATGGCCCAGGGTGTGACCACCGTGGAGATCAAATCCGGCTACGGGCTGAGCGCCGAACACGAGGCGCGCTGCCTGCGCATTGCCCGCCTGCTGGCGCATTTGCTGCCCATCACCGTGCGCACCACCTGCTTGTCAGCCCACGCCCTGCCGCCTGAATTTGCCGGCCGTGCGGATGACTACATCGACGCCGTGTGCGCCTGGCTGCCCACGCTGCACGCCCAAGGCCTGGTGGACGCGGTGGACGTATTTTGTGAGCGCATCGCCTTCACCCCCGCACAGACCCGGCGGGTGTTTGGGGCGGCGCATGCACTGGGCCTGCCCGTCAAGCTGCATGCCGAGCAGTTGAGCGACCAGGGCGGCGCACAACTGGCGGCTGAGTTTGCCGCCTTGTCGTGTGACCACCTGGAACATCTGAGCGCCGCCGGTGTACAGGCCATGGCCGCTGCCGGCACGGTGGCGGTGCTGCTGCCCGGCGCCTATTACTTCTTGCGCGAGACCCAAGCCCCGCCGGTGGCCGCGCTGCGTGCGGCCGGTGTGCCGATTGCGTTGGCCACCGACCACAACCCCGGCACCTCGCCCAGCTTGTCGCCCCTGCTGATGATGAACATGGCCTGCACCTTGTTCCGCCTGACACCCGAAGAAGCACTGCGCGGCTTCACCATCAACGGCGCACGGGCGCTGGGCCTGCAAGACCGGGGTGTGTTGGAGGCCGGCAAGCGCGCTGATTTTGTGGTGTGGCCGCTGGACCACCCCAACGAACTGGCCTACTGGCTGGGCCAACACCCCAGCGCCCGGGTGATCCAGGGCGGGCAGGAGCACATCGCATGACTGGCCTGAACACAGCCACCACCGACCACCCGGTTTACACCCTGCACCAGGGCAGCACACCGCTGCTGCTGAGCCTGCCGCATGTGGGCACGCTGATCCCACCCGACCTGCAACCCCTGCTGGTACCCCGCGCCCTGGCGCTGGAGGACACCGACTGGCACTTGGCCGATGTTTACAGCTTTGCCCGCAGCCTGGGCGCCAGCGTGCTGGTGCCACACCATTCGCGTTATCTGATTGACCTGAACCGCCCGCCACAAAACGCGCCGATGTACCCCGGCGCCAACAACACCGGGCTGTGCCCCACCACGTTTTTTACCGGTGAAGCGCTGTACCGCGACGGCTCCGCGCCAACCGAGGCGCAAGTGCTGCAGCGCCTTGCCACCTGCTGGCAGCCCTACCACGACGCGCTGGCGGCCGAGCTGGCCCGCCTCAAGGCGCAACACGGCCACGCGGTGCTGTGGGACGGCCACAGCATCCAGTCCCAATTGCCGTGGTTGTTTGACGGCCGATTGCCCGACCTGAACATGGGCACGGCCGATGGCAGCAGTTGTGCGCCGTCACTGCGCCGTGCGCTGATGGCGGTGCTGGCCGCGCAAACCCAGTTCAGCCATGTGACAGACGGCCGCTTCAAAGGCGGTTACATCACCCGCCAGTACGGCCGGCCACAAGACGGTGTGCATGCGGTGCAACTTGAGAAATGCTGGTCCACCTACATGCTGGAGGCGCCGCCGTGGCAGCTGGACCCGGCACGCGCCGGCCAACTCACGCCGGTGCTGCAGCGCCTGCTGCAAACCATGCTGGACTGGCGGCCTGGCCTGGCCCAGGCGGCGGCATGAGCTTGGCACCGCCACCCAGCCTGCTGTGGGCCGCCCAAGCCTGGCTGCCCGGCGGCTGGCAAACCGATGTGCTGCTGCGCATTGGCAGCGATGGCCATTGGGCTGACGTGCAGCCCGGTGTGCGCCAGCCACCCAACGGCGCCAGCGTGCTGCCCGGCCCGCTGCTGCCCGGCCTGATCAACGCCCACAGCCACGCCTTCCAGCGCGCGTTTGCCGGCCTGGCCGAGCAGCGCAACAGCACGGCCGATGACTTCTGGTCCTGGCGTGAGCGCATGTACCAGGTGGCCCTGCGCGTCACGCCCAGCCAACTGCAGGCCATTGCCGCGCAGTTGTATGTGGAGCTGCTGCAAGGCGGTTACACCCAGGTGTGTGAGTTTCACTACCTGCAGCACCAGCCGGACGGCCAGCCCTACCCCGACCCGCTGGCCTTGGGCTGGGCCCTGGCCGATGCCGCAGCCGATGCCGGCCTGGGCCTGACGCTGATGCCTGCGCTGTACCAGCGGGCCGGTTTTCAGCAACCCGCGCTGCGCGATGACCAGCGCCGCTTTGCCAGCACCCCCGCCAGTGTGCTGGCCGCCGCGCACAACATCCAGGCCAGCGGCCGGCCCTTGCTGGCGGCGGGCCTGGTGGTGCATTCGCTGCGCGCTGCCGCGCCCGAGGCCATCCACACCCTGCACCGGGCTGCTGCCAACTTCAACGGCCCCATCCACATCCATGTGGCCGAGCAAACCGCCGAGGTGGACGATTGCCAACAAGCCACCGGCGCCCGCCCGATGGCATGGCTGGCACAACAAGGCCTGCTGGATGCACGCTGGCAACTGGTGCACGCCACCCACAGCCAGCCAGCCGAGATTGACGCAGTGGCCCGCAGCGGCGCCGGTGTGGTGATCTGCCCCAGCACCGAGGCCAATCTGGGGGACGGGCTGTGTGACCTGCGCGGCTGGCTGGACGCCGGTGTGCCACTGGCCATCGGTTCCGACAGCCATGTGACACGCGGCTGGTGTGAAGAGCTGCGCTGGCTGGACTACGGCCAGCGCCTGCGGCTGCGCCAGCGCAATGTGGCGGCAGCACCGGCGATGGGCCAGCCGTCCACCGCGCAGCGCCTGTTCAGTCGGGCGCTTGAGGGTGGTGCGGCGGCTGCTCACTATGATTGTTGGGGTTTGCAGGTGGGCGCACGGGCAGATGGCCTGGTGCTGGATGTCAACTGCCCCAGTGTGCTGGGCCTGCCCGCCAACAAACTGCTGGACGGTGTGGTGTTCTCCAGCCCCGGCCGGCCCTGGCGTGATGTGCTGGTGGCCGGCCGCTGGGTGCTGCAAGCCCACCAACACCCGCAGGCTGAGCGCATCAGCAACCAGTTCCGCCAGGCCATGGCGGCGCTGTGGGCGGCTGACGATCTTGTCGGGTGAAGCCGCGCTTCAGCCCGCAAACCATTTCGCCGGCACCATCACGATGGCCGGGAACAGCACCATCAAGAACATCACGATGAACTGCGCCGTCATGAAGGGCAGCACGCCACGGGTCACCTCGTCCATGCGCATCTTGCCCACACCGGCCACCACGTTGAGCACCGCGCCTACCGGTGGTGTGATCAGGCCGATGGCGTTGTTGATGATGAACAGCACCCCAAAATACACCGGGTCAATGCCAGCGGCCTTGACCACCGGCATCAGCACCGGCATCAGCACCGGCGTCATGATCAACATGCTTGGCGGCATGTCAATCGCCGTGCCCACCGCCATCACCAGCAGCATGATGGCAATCAGCAGCAAGGTCTGGTTGCCCATGAAGGGCCGCAACAACGCCACCATTTGCGCCGGGATCTGCGCCACCGTGATCAACCAGGCGCTGACCATGGCGGCCGCCACCAAAAACATCACCACGGCGGTGGTGCGGGCAGCCGACACAAACACCTCCACCAACTGGCGCAGGTTGATCTCGCGGTAGACCAGGGTGGACACCAGCAGCGCGTAAACCGCTGCCACCACCGCAGCCTCGGTGGGGGTGACCACACCCAACTTCAGGCCCACCAGCACGATGACCGACAGCAACATGGCCCAAACCGATTCACGCAGTGCAGTCAGGCGCTCGGCCCGGCTGGCCTTGGGCGGTGGGCTGATGTTTTCGCGGTTGGCCGCTGAAGGTGAAGGTCAGCGGTGCCCAGGTGGGCGCTGCGGGCAAGGCCGCAGCATGGTCGGGTTGGCCGCAGCGCAGCTTGGCCGGCACGGCCGGGTCCATCAGCTTGGGGTGCGGCAGGCCAAGGTTGTCCGTGTAACCGGCAAAGTCAGCGGTGTCCACAGCGCCGCCCAGGCGCGGGTTGAAGCGCTGTTCTTCTGCCACGCGGGTGACCGCGAGGCCGCAGTAGTCATGCCCCGGGTACAGCAGGCAGCTGGCCGGCAGCGACAGGGTCTGCTGCTTGACCGACCGGTACAGCGTGGCCGGGTTGCCCTGTTGAAAATCGGTGCGGCCACAGCCCCGGATCAACACGCTGTCGCCAGTGACGGCCATGCTTTGATCGTCCAGCACAAAGCTGAGGCAGCCGCTGGTATGCCCGGGCCTGGCGCGCCCCTGCAGGTGGAGCCTGCCAAAGTACACCTGATCACCGTGCCGCAGCGGCCGGTCCACATTGGCAGCACCACGATGCACCAACAGCAGAATCTGGTCGCCACAGCGCTGCTTGAGCAGCCATGCGGCGGTGACATGGTCGGCATGCCCATGGGTGTCCAGCGTGGCCAGCAGGCGCAGGCCCAGCTCACGCAGCACGGCCAGGTCTCGGGGCACGCTCTCGTCCACCGGGTCAATCAGCAAGGCCTCGCCAGACCCGGCATCACCCAACAGATGGGTGTGGGTGGACGACACAGCATCAAGCAGGTGCCGCAGCACAAACACCGTGGCCACGCCCGCGCCCATGAAGGCCGGCACGTTGACCAACGACCGGCCCGACAGGCGGCCGAGCCCGCACACCCCGTGGCCGCTGGCGCAGCCGTTGACCAGGCGCACGCCAAAGCCCACCAACAGGCCGGCCAGCACCAGGCCGGTGGGGCCCACGTCCGCTGCCGCCACCGGCAGGGGTGCAAGCAGGCGCCAGGCCCACGGCGCCACCAGAAGGCCCAGCAGGAACAGCAGGAACAGCAGGCGGGTGGCATCGGCACGCAGGCTGGTGCCGGCCAGCAGGTAGACCAGCAGGCAACCCGCCAGCGACGCCTGCGGCGTGAAATGGGCCCAGTCAACAGTCATGCGGTGTCCTTCGTGGGGTGCGGAGCGCGGCGTGGTGCAGCGCGTGCAGCCTGGGCAGCGCTTCACAGATCGACAGCGAGAGCCGCCCCGGGTGGGCAGCACCACCGCCAATGGCCGGGCTGGCAAGATCCAGGATCAGTCCGGGCGGCCTGCGCCATTGGGGCAGCATCACCCTGCCAGCGCAAACCCTGCCTGACAGCGATGCCAAACGCACCGCGCAGTGGCTGGCGGCTGGCGCCAAGCCATGATGTGGGGCGGTGGGCTTGTCGGCGGTGTGCGGCGCAACCGGCCCGCCTGTTTGTTATGCGCTACACAAGAAGGAGACCCGATGTTGAACCGTCGTGCAATGCTGTCCCATTCGGCCAGGGTGGCGGCCATGCTGGCCACTGCCGGCCTGCTGCCCCAGACGGCCCAGGCGGCCTACAACAGCGCCGCCTTCGAGGCCAAGACCATGGCCGAATTGATGAAGGCACTGGGCACCGGTAGCCCCACCGAGAGCAAAGACGTGGCCATCACCGGACCCGACATTGCAGAGAACGGCTCGGTGGTGCCGGTGGGGGTGTCCACCGCCCTGCCCGGTGTCAAAAAGCTGCTGGTGCTGGTGGAAAAAAACCCCAACGTGATGTCGGCCATGTTTGAGGTGTCCGACGCGGTGGACGCGAACTTTTCAACCCGGGTCAAGATGGGCCAATCGTCCAACGTCTACGCCGTGGCACTGATGGCTGATGGCAAGGTGTTGTTTGCGCAAAAAGAAGTCAAGGTCACGCTGGGTGGCTGCGGCGGCTAACAGGAGCAATGAACATGGCAGACCCGATGCGCATTCGCGCCCAAATGAACCCTGATAAGTCAGCCGGCGACAAGGCCACCGTGCGTGTCTTGATGGGCCATGAGATGGAGACCGGCTTGCGCAAAGACGCTGCCGGCAAAGTGGTCCCCGCCTGGTACATCCAGGACGTGAGCGCCCAGCTCAACGGCAAACCGGTGCTGGCGGCCCAGTGGGGCCCGTCGGTGTCCAAAAACCCGTTTTTGCAGTTCAGTGTCAAAGGCGCCAAAGTGGGCGACAAGATCAGCATCACCTGGCGCGACAACAAAGGCGATACCCGCAGCGATGAAGCCAGCGTGACCTGATGCGCTGTGCCCGCCCCCGCGCTGTGCCCGGCCACCAAGAAGGCAGATCCATGACGCCCATGCCCTGTGTTGTGGCCGCGCTGGTCATGGCAGTAGCGGCCAGCATCCCCCGGCCCACCTTGGCCCAGACCAAGAGCGTGACGGACGGCATTGCCGAGTACCGCAAGATGCTGGAAGACGGCAACCCGGCAGAGCTGTTTGAGGCCAAGGGCGAGGTTTTGTGGCAGACCCCACGCGGCCCAAAAAACGCCACCCTGCAGCGCTGCGATCTGGGGCTGGGGCCGGGGGTTGTCAAAGGCGCATGGGTGCAACTGCCACGCTGGTTTGCCGACACCGGCCGGGTGCAGGATTTGGAATCACGCCTGCTGAGCTGCATGGACGCGCTGCAAGGCTTCAACGCCGCCGAGATTGCCAACACCGCGTTTGACACGGGTGAGCAAGCCACGCTCACGGCGCTGGCCGCATGGGTGTCGGCTGCATCCCGCGACTTGAAGATGGCGTTGCCGCAAGGCCATGCCGAGGAGCGGCGGTTTTACGCGCTGGGCAAACGGGCATTTTTCTTCCGGGGTGGGCCGATGGATTTTTCTTGCGCCAGTTGCCACGGGGAAGACGCCAAACGCATCCGCCTGCAAGAGCTGCCCAACCTGACCAAAAACCCGGGCGACGGTATCGGCTTTGCCGCCTGGCCCGCTTACCGGGTGTCCAACGGTGAGCTGTGGACCATGCAACGGCGGCTGAATGATTGCTTCCGCCAGCAACGCTTTCCCTACCCAGGCTTTGCGTCGGATGTGACGGTGGCGCTGGGCGTCTACATGGGCGTCAACGCCAAAGGCGCGGTGTCCGTTGCGCCGGCGCTGAAACGCTGAATCCTGGCCGTCGTGCTGTCACGCTGTCACGGCAACACGGCAACACGCCAACACGCCAACACCACACCATGCAAGCCAAGCTTCTTTTCGCTGTCCTCACAAGCGGCATCACTGCCCTGCTGGTGGGCTGTGCCGCCGCAACGTCATCCGACGATCTGGACCGGCAGGCACTGGCCATGATCAAAGCCTCATTCCGAGGCCAGGGCATTGCCCAGTTGGACCGGCTGGACCAAGACACCGGCCAGGCCGCTTGCTCTGGCGACACCGCACCGGCCGAAACCGTTAGCGCCCGCATCGTGGCCGAAGCCCAGGCCAGCATCCAATGGCCTGCCGGCGGGCGTTATATGGGTGATTGGCGCGAGGGTGAAAAACTGGCCCAAAGCGGCCGCGGCATGACCTGGACTGACCCAAGCACCGCCTCCACCGGCAACGGTGCCCAGTGCTACAACTGCCACCAAATCGACAAGAGAGAACTGTCCTTCGGCACCATCGGCCCCAGCTTGTGGCACTACGGCAAGCTGCGCGGCGTGCAAGACGTGGCAGACCCTGCGGCTGCCGCTGTTGTGCAATACACCTGGGGCAAGCTGTGGAACAGCAAGGCCTACGCGGCCTGCTCCAACATGCCGCGGTTTGGCCATGCCAAGCTGCTGAATGAGCAGCAATTGCGTGACGTGATGGCCTTGCTGTTAGACCCCAAATCGCCGGTCAACCAGTAAGCGACTTGGCACACCGCACGGTTGCGCCATGACGCTGTCCAAACGCGATTTTCTGCAGGTGATGGCCTGCGCATCAGCGGCCGGGTTGCCGCTGGGGCGCTATGCCAACGCCGACGCAGCCACGGCCGAGCAAGGCCTGTATGACTTGCCGCCATTCGGCAATGTGTCGCTGCTGCACATGACGGATTGCCACGCCCAGCTCAAACCCAGCTACTTCCGTGAGCCCAGTGTCAACCTGGGGGCGGGCGGCATGCAGGGCCAACTGCCGCATGTGGTGGGTGAGCAATTGCTGCAAGCCGCCGGTGTGCGACCAGGCACGGCACTGGCCCATGCGTACACCCATCTTGATTTCGACACCGCCGCGCGGCGCTACGGCAAGGTGGGTGGTTTTGCCCACCTGGCCACACTGGTCAAACGCCTCAAGGCCAGCCGGCCGGGTGCCCTGTTGCTGGATGGTGGTGACACCTGGCAGGGCTCAGCCACAGCACTGTGGACGCAGGCCCAAGACATGGTGGACGCCAGCAAACTGCTGGGTGTGGACATGATGACCGGCCACTGGGAGTTCACCCACGGCATGGCCAGGGTCACAACAATCGTTGCGCAAGATTTCAAAGGCCAGATTGAGTTTCTGGCGCAAAACATCAACACCACCGACTTTGGTGACCCGGTGTTCAAGCCCTACGTGATGCGCCAGATCAACGGTGTTTCGGTGGCCATCATTGGCCAGGCATTCCCGTACACGCCCATTGCCAACCCACGCTACCTGGTGGCTGATTGGTCGTTTGGCATCCAAGAGCAGCACCTGCAACAGACCGTGGATGCTGTGCGCGGCAAGGGTGCGCAGCTGGTGGTGCTGCTGTCCCACAACGGCATGGACGTGGACTTGAAACTGGCCAGCCGGGTGCGCGGCATGGACGCCATTTTGGGCGGCCACACCCATGACGGCGTACCGTTGGCGGTGCCGGTCAACAACGCCGGTGGCACCACGCTGGTGACCAATGCCGGCAGCAACGGCAAGTTCTTGGGCGTGCTGGACTGCGTGGTCAAGGGCAAACAATTGCTGGACTACCGCTACCGCTTGCTGCCCGTGTTTGCCAACCAGTTGCCGCCCGACCCGGCAATGGACGCGCTGATCACCCAGGTGCGGGCGCCGTTTGAGGCCACGCTGAACACGCCACTGGCCGTGACCGACGGGTTGCTGTACCGCCGCGGCAATTTCAACGGCAGTTGGGACCAGTTGATCTGCGACGCGATGATGGACGTGCAGGGCGCCGAGATTGCGCTGTCCCCCGGCTTTCGCTGGGGCACATCGCTGCTGCCGGGGGACACCATCACGCGGGAGTTGCTGATGGACCAACTGGCCATCACCTACCCCTATGCCACCCTCACCGAGATGACTGGCGAGACCCTCAAAGCGGTGCTGGAAGACGTGGCCGACAACCTGTTCAACCCCGACCCGTATTACCAGCAAGGTGGCGACATGGTGCGGGTGGGCGGCCTGGCCTACACCATGACACCGGCTGCGGCAACAGGCCACCGCATCAGCCATCTGCAACTGGAAGGCAAGCCGCTGCAGGCTGACAAAACCTACAAGGTGGCCGGCTGGGCACCAGTGGCTGAAGACGCCAAGCACCTGCCAGGCGTCAAGCCAGTGTGGGTGCATGTGGAGGCTTGGCTGCAAGCCCAGGGTGGGCACATCACAGCGCGCCACATCAACACGCCCACACTGGTGGGCATCCAGGGCAACGCGGGCATCAGCCCGGCCTAAATGCCCAGCCGGGCCGGCCTTGCCGGCCTGGCCCCAAACACATCCACCACCCACCACCCACCACCCACCACCCACCACCCACCACCCACCACCCACCACCCAACACCGGACACCCAGCATGCGCCTCAAATCCTATTGCGTTGCCGCTGCATTGGTCTTGTCCGCCGGCGCCTGCATGGCGCAAGACAAGGTGGTCTACCACGTGGACAACAGCGTGGCCCAGGGCCTGAAAGGCCTGCGCAACCTGCGCAACCACCTGGACGCCGACCCCAGCGCCAAGATCACCGTGGTGACCCATGCCGAGGGTGTGGACCTGCTGCTGGAGGGGGCCAAGGCCGCCAACGGCACCGAGTACGCACCGCTGGTCTCAGCGCTCAAAAGCCGCGGTGTGCGCTTTGAAATCTGCGAGATCACGCTGACCAACCGGGGCTTGAAAAAAGAGCAATTCATTCAAGAGGCTGACTTCACCCCGTCCGGTGTGGTGCGCCTGGCCAAGCTGCAGCTCCAGGGTGGCGCCTACATCAAACCGTGAGTGGGCTGCAGCGGCAAGCGCTTGGCGCTGCGCTGCCCGGCCTGCACCGCTACACGCAACGCTCACTCGTTTTTTGCATAAACAAACGCGCAAGCCTTCGTTCCTGGTGTGCAGCCGGCTGCCTAGCATCTGGCCCCATCGCACCCAGACACGAGACCGCGCCCAATGCACACCCCCCGCCTGCTGCGCCACGCCCTCATTGGCTTGGCCATTGCCGCCACCAGCCTGGCCACACTGGCCAAAGACATCACCCTGCTCAACGTCTCGTATGACCCCACCCGCGAGCTGTATGCAGACTTCAACAAAGCATTCAGCAAACACTGGCTGGCCAAGACCGGTGACACAGTCACCATCAAGCAAAGCCACGGTGGATCAGGCAAACAAGCCCGCTCGGTGATTGACGGCCTGGACGCCGACGTGGTGACCCTGGCCCTGGCCTATGACGTGGACGAGTTGGGCACGCGCGCCAAACTGATCGCCGCTGATTGGCAAAAACGTTTAAAGCACAACAGCGCGCCCTACACCAGCACCATTGTGTTTTTGGTGCGCAAGGGCAACCCCAAGGCCATCAAAGACTGGGACGACCTCATCAAGCCCGGCATCAGCGTGATCACGCCCAACCCAAAAACATCCGGCGGCGCACGCTGGAATTACCTGGCCGCCTGGGGTTATGCCTTGAAGAAATACGGCAACTCAGACGCCAAGGCGAAAGAATTTGTGGGCAAGATTTTGGCCAACGTGCCGGTGCTGGACACCGGTGCCCGTGGCGCCACCACCACCTTTGTGGAGCGCGGTATTGGTGATGTGCTGCTGGCCTGGGAGAACGAGGCCTTGCTGGCACGAAAAGAATTAGGGCCGGACAAGTTCGACATCGTGGCGCCCAGCCTGTCCATCCTGGCCGAGCCACCAGTCACGGTGGTGGACAAAGTGGTGGACAAAAAAGGCACACGCGCGGTAGCCCAGGCTTACCTGGAATACCTCTACTCACCTGAAGGCCAGGACATTGCCGGCCACAACTACTACCGGCCAATCGACCCCGTGGCGGCGGCCAAGTTTGCCAAGCAATACCCCAAGGTGGCGCTGTTCACCATTGACGAGGTGTTTGGTGGTTGGGCCAAGGCGCAACAAGCCCACTTTGCGGATGGCGGCAGCTTTGATGTGGTGTACCTGAAGAAGTGAGCCAAAAAATGAACGCCGCCAAAACACCTTTGGTACCGGTCTGCACTGGGCACTGACATGCTGTTGCGACGTGTATTGCTGACGCGCCACAGCGTGCTGCCCGGGTTCGACCTGGCGCTGGGCTTCACTGTGCTGTATTTGAGCTTCATCGTGCTGATCCCGCTGTCGGCAGCCTTCCTCAAAACCGCCACCATGACCTGGCCTGCGTTTTGGGACACCGTGACATCGCCGCGTGTGTTGGCCAGTTATCGGTTGACCTTTGGTGCGTCACTGGCCGCTGCACTGCTCAATGCGTTCTTTGGCCTGATCGTGGCCTGGGTGCTGTTGCGTTACGAGTTTCCGGGCAAACGTGTGATTGACGCGTTGGTGGACCTGCCGTTTGCACTGCCCACCGCCGTGGCCGGCATTGCGCTCACCGCCCTGTACGCCCAAAACGGCTGGATTGGGCAATGGCTGCCGTTCAAGGTCAGCTTCACGCCGGTGGGTGTGTTTGTGGCACTCACCTTCATTGGCCTGCCGTTTGTGGTGCGCACCCTGCAGCCAGTACTGGAGGATTTGCACCAAGAGTTTGAAGAGGCCGCTGCCACGCTGGGCGCTGGGCGCTGGGTCACGTTTCAGCGGGTGATTTTTCCGCTCGTGGCACCAGCATTGGTCACCGGCTTTGCGCTGGCCTTTTCACGTGCGCTCGGTGAATACGGCAGCGTGATTTTTATTGCGGGCAACATGCCCATGGTCAGTGAAATCACGCCGCTGTTGATCATCACCAAGCTGGAGCAGTACGACTACGCTGGCGCCACGGCCATTGCGGTGGTGATGCTGGTGGCGGCGTTTGTTTTGCTGCTGGCCATCAATGGCCTGCAGACCTGGACCCGCAAATGACTCTCCCCCGAAGCGCCGCCGCCAGTGCAGAGCGCGCCCGCAACGCCCCCACCACAGAACCCACCTGGGTCAAGTGGACCTTGATCAGCGCTGCGCTGCTGTTTCTCACCGTCTTCCTGTTCATCCCGCTGGGGCTGGTATTTACCGAGGCCTTCAAGAAGGGCGTTGCTGTTTACCTGGCCGCCGTGACCGAGCCAGACGCGTTGTCGGCCATCAAGCTGACCCTGATTGCCGCAGCCATTGCGGTGCCACTGAACCTGGTGTTTGGCTTGGCTGCAGCGTGGTGCGTGGCCAAGTTTGAGTTTCGCGGCAAAAGCCTGTTGCTCACGCTGATTGACCTGCCTTTCAGTGTGAGCCCGGTCATCTCGGGCCTGATTTATGTGCTGGTGTTTGGCCTGCAAGGCTGGTTTGGTGAATGGTTGCGTGACCATGATTTGAAGGTGATTTTTGCGGTGCCCGGCATCGTGCTGGCCACCATCTTTGCCACCTTCCCGTTTGTGGCGCGCGAGCTGATCCCGCTGATGCAGGCCCAAGGCACCGAACAAGAAGAAGCCGCACGGGTGCTGGGCGCCAGTGGCTGGCAAATCTTCTCGCGCATCACCCTGCCCAATGTGAAATGGGCGCTGCTGTACGGCGTGATCCTGTGCAACGCCAGGGCGATGGGCGAGTTTGGCGCGGTCAGTGTGGTGTCTGGCCATATCCGTGGCCAAACCAACACCCTGCCGCTGCACATCGAGATCCTCTACAACGAATACCAGTTTGCCGCTGCGTTTGCGGTGGCCTCGCTACTGGCGGCACTGGCGCTGGTGACGCTGGCGCTGAAATGCGCGGTAGAGCAGCGTGTCAAGGCGCAGAAACGCAGCGCCAGTGGCCGTTCTGAATAAACACTGGAAATTTCCATGCGCATCGAAGTCAAAAACCTGAACAAACGCTTTGGCACCACCGTGGTCTGCGACAACCTGAACTTGGACATCCCCGACGGTGAGCTGGTGGCCCTGCTGGGGCCGTCAGGCTCAGGCAAAACCAGCCTGCTGCGCATCATTGCCGGGCTGGAAGTGCCTGATTCAGGCACCGTGTTGTTCCACGGCAAAGACGCCACCCACACCGATGTGCGCGACCGGCAGGTGGGCTTTGTCTTCCAGCACTACGCCCTGTTTCCGCAGATGAGCATTTTTGAGAACGTGGCGTTTGGCCTGCGGGTGCGGCCCAAAGCCACACGCCCGCCCGAGCGCGAGATCAAGGCCAAGGTCACCGCGCTGCTCAACCTGGTGCAGTTGGCTGGACAAGCCGACCGCTTCCCGCACCAGCTCTCAGGCGGCCAGCGCCAGCGCATCGCCTTGGCCCGCGCGCTGGCGGTAGAGCCCAAGGTGCTGCTGCTGGACGAGCCGTTTGGCGCGCTGGACGCCAAAGTGCGCAAAGCGTTGCGCCGCTGGCTGCGCCGGCTGCATGACGAAATGCAGGTCACCAGTGTGTTTGTCACCCATGACCAAGACGAAGCCATGGAGGTGGCCGACCGCATCGTGGTCATGAACCAGGGCCACATTGAGCAAGTGGGCACACCCGACCAGGTCTACGACCATCCGGCATCACCATTTGTGCTGCAGTTTTTGGGGGATGTGAACCTGTTCCACGGCCGCACCGGGCATGGCCCAGGCGGTGGCGTGCATGACGAGGTGCGTTATGTGCGCCCGCATGAGCTGGACGTGGTGGCCGCAGTGGCCACAGCGGCTGACGGCAACCCTGCCGATGACACGCTGGTCTGGGGCGCCGAGCTGGCCCAGGCCCTCACACTGGGCCCGGTCACCCGGCTGGAGTTCAAACGTGACGACGGCAGTTATGTGGACGTGGAGCTGTCACGCGCCCGCTGGCAGCAATTGCGTGACGAGTTGGGCCTGGCCCCGGGCAGCCGAGCCGGTCTGAAACCCCGCAACATCACGCGTTTTGTGGCTGGCGCCAACATCACCACGGCCGACGACCCCGCTGCCGCCATCTGATCACCACGCCTGCGGGCCGACGCTAGCGGCCTGCGCCGCCGCCAGTCGGGCCGGTCTTGTCACGCCACTGGCGCGCCGGCTTGCTTGCCGGGCGCTGCCGCCGCAAACGCGTCAAGCTGCTCACACGCGGCCATGATGCGCAGCACCGTTGGGATGCCGGCCACCTCAATCTTGAACACCCGCAGCACCACCATGATGCTGGCCAGGCAGATGTCGGCCAGCGTGGGGGTATCGCCGTGGCAAAACACGCCGGTCTGCGGCTCATGGGACAGGCGCTGTTCAAGCGCTTGCAGGCCGGTTGTAAACCAGTGGATTTGCCAGGCACGCCAGGCCGCATCGTCAAACTGGGCGGTGCTGCTGAGGTATTTTTTAACCCGTGGCGTGATCAGCGGGTGGGTGTCAGCCGCCAACAGCGCCGCCAATGAGCGCACCCGGGCGCGGCTGTGGGCATCACCCGGCAGCAACGGCGGGTTTGGGTAGGTCTCGTCCAAAAACTCCAAAATCGCTAGCGATTGGGTCAGTGGTGTGGTGGGCGGCTGGCCGGGGCCGTGGTCGCCCGGGTCACCGTGGTCAATCAGCGCGGGAATCGCACCCATCGGATTGATCTTGAGAAAGGCCTCACCGCGCTGCTCACCCGTGTCGATATTGATGTTGTGTTCTTGCGGCTTCACGCCCTTCAAGTTAAAGGCCACGCGCACCCGGTAGGTGGCAGAGGTACGCCAAAACGAAAAAAGTTCAAAGCGGGCGGGGTCGGTCATGGGCGCTCCTGTCGGGGTTGGGGGATGGTGATGGCAGCAAAGCTGGTGGCACCACGCCATCGTGCAGGCATCTGGCTGGGCATGGGGCAAAGTCGGCCAACCAGCAGGGCTTTGGCCCAAGCAATAAAAAGCATCCAGCGCTGCATTTGCGCCGGGAGTGTGGGCAACAAAAGGGAACACCCCGACATCAGTTGCAGATGTTTTGACGCTGAACTGACATGGCCATCGGCTACCGCCCCTGCGAACCGCAGCAGGTGATGCTGCGACCGGTGTCATTGCAGGACTGGTTGCCCGAAGGGCACCTAGCTCACATCATCAGCGACACTGTCGATGTGCTGGACCGGAGCTTGTCAGAAAGTATGTGTGCGAGGCACGGCATGAATGCAACGCAAGATGAAGACCGCTGCGGCGGACCCAGCGGCGCTGCCGCAGATTCCGGCTGATCTGCTGGAGACGTTGATCCCCGGGCCAGTGACGCCGGAACCCAATGCTTTCGAGCAGCCATCGGCAATCCATCAACCTATCGGCATGCGCGAAAAAATTTGAGCGGGACACAACGATCCGCCTTGGTGAACCATCAGGAAGCTACCGCCCGTATCGAAGGATGCGCTGGCGCGCCTGGCGCCCATCGCCGCCAGACAGCAAGCCAGGGCGCGCATCCGCAGTGCTTCACCTGCACCGGGGGGTCAAGGATTAACCATGGCTTTGGCTGGCCTGGCCGGCAGCCCACGCAGCTGCGGGAAGTCAATCCGGCAGCGGATGCCGGCCGGCAACTGACGGTCGGGGTTGGCCAGCACCAGACGCACACCAAAGGTGCCGCTGGCGCTGTCAATCACCCCCACCGTGGCGGGGTAGCGCCCACCAATGCCCTCTGGCGTGACGCTGGCGGTGGTGCCCTGCGCCAACTTGCCGTAGGCCGCCACCGGCAACACCACCTCCACCCGCAGTGGCTCCACCCGGGCCAGCTTGAGTACGGGCCGGCGGCCGGTGCCGGATTCGGCCAGATCGCCGGGGTTGAGCATGCGGTCCATCACCACGCCGTTGAACGGGCAACGCAGGGTGCGGCGGCCCAGTTGGTCGGTGCTCTGCTTGTATTCGCGCTGGGCCAGCTCGCGTGATTCCAGCGCGTCGGTCAGCTCAGCCTCGGCCACGCGTTTTTCGGCTTCGGCTTCGTCGCGGCTTTGCGCGGCCACGTAATTGGACGCCTGCAATTCGGTCTGGCGCGCCAGCTTCTTGCCGGCGTAGTCCACCCGGCTGCGCGCGGTGGCAATGCGGCCCTCGGTCTGGGCGCGGTAACGCGCCACCTCCTGCGCGGAGGTCTCCACGCTGCTCTCCAGCAGCACCAGCGGCTGGCCGGTGCGCACCCGGTCACCACGTTGCACCAGCACCTTGTCGATCAGGCCGTCCACCGGGCTGCGCAGGTCCACGGTCTGGTAGGGCTCGATCAGGCAGTCGAAGCTCTCTGCCTGCGCCGGCGCGGTGGCGGCCAAGCCGGCCAGGCCAACCAACAAGGCCATGCCAGCAAGGCCGGTGCGGCCGGCGCAACGGTGGGCGACGTGGTGGATCGTGGGCGCGGCGTGGCGGATGGGTCGTGGGGGGTGTCGCGCTGTCATTCGCCTTGTCCTGTAAGCGCCAGCATCGTGTGCCGGCGTTGGTCCATCAAAAGGGTTTGCCGGCGCAGCCTGGCGTGCCGGGTTTCGGCGGCGCGCTGGGCTAGCCAGGTCAACAGCCGGTAGGCGGGCTGCGGCAGGCTGCCGCGTGCGCGCATCCAGTGCGCCAGCCAACCACCCAGACGCGGTGTGCAGACGCGGTACAGCGCGTCGTCCAGGACCACGATGGCCTGGCTGCTGCCCGGGTCGCCCTGGCGGGCGCAGCGGCCTTGCAACTGGCGGTCGATGCGGGTGGAATCGTGGTGCTCGGTGAGGATCACATGCAGCCCACCCAGCGCGGCCACGCCGGGGCCCAGCAGGATGCCGGTGCCGCGCCCGGCCAGGTTGGTGGCCACCGTCACCCGCCCGGGCTGGCCGGCGGCGGCCACCACCTCGGCCACCACCTCGGCCTCACCCTGGTCTTGTTTGGCGTTGAGCAATGCATGCGGCACGCCGCGCGCCGCCAGCAGCGCGCTGATCTGCTCAGACGCCTCAACCGACCAGGTGCCGATCAGCACCGGCCGGCCGGCTTGCTGGGCCATCTGTTGCGCACTGAACCGCCCCGGCATTTGAGGAGGCTCCAACCCTTGAGAAGATGGAGCCATGAACAAGTCGAACAAGTTTTCACCTGAGGTCCGCGAGCGCGCGGT
>JAYVLI010000041.1:0-16201 GCA_043759535.1 Betaproteobacteria bacterium
CACGTCAACATCACCATGACGCAGGCCAAGGCGGTGAGCAACTACACCAACTCCATCCTGGCCAATATGGAGGTCACAGACGAAGGCTACGACGAGGCCTTGCTGCTGGACCCGTCGGGCTTTGTGAGCGAAGGCGCGGGCGAGAACATCTTCGTCATCAAGAAGGGCGTGGTCTACACGCCTGACTTGTCAGCCGGCGCACTCAATGGCATCACCCGCAACACCATCCTGGCCATCTGTGATGACTTGGGCCTGAAGCTGGTGGAAAAGCGCATCACCCGCGACGAGGTCTACATCTGCGATGAGGCGTTTTTTACCGGCACAGCGGCCGAGGTGACCCCCATCCGCGAGCTGGACCGCATCGCGCTGGGCGCGGGCACCCGCGGGCCGATCACCGAAAAAATCCAGGCCGCGTTTTTTGACATCGTCAACGGCCGCAATCCCAAATACGCCGACTGGCTGAGCCTGGTGGCAGCCGCATGAGCAAACCAGAAACCGTTGTTGAAGTGACCGCCCAAGATGTGCAAGGCCCCGGCGTGGTGGCCTGCCCCAACCCCAAGATGGCGCTGTGGAGCACCCACCCGCGGGTGTTCATCGACGTGGCCACCACCGGTGAGGGCAAGTGCGCCTATTGCGGCACGGTGTACCGGCTCAAAGCGGGTGAAGTACTTCACGGCCACTGAGTTACCCCCGGTGCTGACGTGAAAACGGGCCGCAAGCGGCCCGTTTTTCATGCTGCAGTTGCTGCCGGCACACCCATCAAAGCTGCAGCTTGCCCGCAAACACCACCGGCCCGGTGGGGGCGCCGGTGGGTGATCCACCCGGTGGCTCCACGCTGACCGCCAGTGCGGCGGTGTTGCGGCCATCCAGCAAGGTCTTGGCCAGCTTGTCGCGCTGGATCACCGTGGCCGCAGAGGCCGAGATCAAGCCCAGTGAGCGTGGTGCGCCGTCCGGTGGCACGGCCCACAGCTCCAACACCCGGCCGGCGGCCAGTGCCACTGGTTGCAGCGGCCGCGCCACCAATGAGCGGCCGTCACCGCTGACACTGGCCACCACCGTGGTGGCCAGGCCCACACCCACCGGCCCACCGGCCTCGGTGCCTTGCAGCACGATCACCACCGGCGGGGCTTGTGGGTCGGGGTTGACCACCAGCACAGCCAGGCCCAGCGCGGCCGCCGTGGCCAGGCCGGACGCAAACCGCCACAGGCCCAGGTCGTGCCACCAGCGCTGCAGGCTGCCGGTGGGCGCAGCGTCGGCTGCCGACACCGGCCACAAGCGCTGCTCGATACGGGCCCAGGTGCCGGCCGGCGGGGCTTCATCGGCCAGCACGGCGGTGAGTGGCATCAGGCGGGCCTGCCAGCCGGCCACCGCGCTGCGCAGTGCCGGGTGGCTGGGCAACAAGGCATCAAACCGGCGCCGTGCCGCACCACGCAGGGTGCCAGCCACGTATTGCGCGGCCAGGGCGTCGGCCAAGTTATTTTTAGCGTAATCCATCTCAGGTCCCCAAGGGAGAGTCGCCCTGTGCGGCCCGCTCCAGGCAGCCTTTCAAAGTGGCCAACGCGCGCCGCACCCAGCTTTTCACCGTGCCCAGCGGCTGGCGCAGTTGCTCGGCCACCTCGGCATGCGAGAGGCCATCAAAAAACGCCAGTGCCACGCTTTGGCGCTGCTGGGCACTCAAGCCCTCCATGCAGTGGCCCAGTTGGCGGGCGTCGCTGGCGCGCTCCAGCAGCGCGGCCGGGCCGGGTGATTCATCCACCAGGCGCTGGTCCAGGCCGGGCCGGCCGTCGTCATCGTCGCTGTCGTGGTGGACCGATTCCAGCCGCGGTTGGGCCTGGGCCCGGCGCAGGCTGTCAATGGCCTTGTTGCGGGCAATGTGGGTCAGCCAGGTGAGGGGCTGGGCGCGCAGCGCATCAAAGTTGCCGGCGGCTTTCCAGGCGCTGACATAGACCTCTTGCAGCAAGTCCTCGGCCAGGTTGCGGTCACGCTGGATACGCAACAGCACGGCAAACAAATGGCCGCTGGTTTGGTCATAAAGCTGTTTGAAAGCACGCCTGTCACCCAGCGCGCTGCGCGACAGCAATTGCGCCAGGTCGCGGCTGCGTTGGGTCCAGTCGGCCACCGGGGTGGGCGTGGGGGTGGCGGTGGTCATGGGGATGGGTTTGCTCCGGGTGTGCGCAATGCTGTAACGGGCTGCTGCCTACAATCTGGTGTCATGACAGATGCAATCACAAGCGTGGTGAAAAACGACGCGGTCAGCGCCCACGAATTCATTCTCACGCTGTCTTGCCGCGACACCACCGGCATCGTGTATGCGGTGTCGGGGCTGTTGTTCCAGGCCGGTTGCAACATCATTGACTCACAGCAGTTTGGTGATGTGCAGGGCGATGATGCTACCGGCCTGTTTTTCATGCGGGTCCACTTTGCAGCGCCGCCGCACCTGGCCGGTGCCGGCGTGCTGGACAACCTGTTCTCGCATGTACGCACCCAATATGCAATGGATGCACGCATCCACGCGGTGGCGCAGCGGCCGCGTGTGTTGTTGATGGTCAGCCAGCATGGCCACTGTCTGAATGACCTGCTGTTCCGCTGGAAGAGTGGCCAATTGGATGTGGACATCCCGGCGGTGGTGTCCAACCACGCCAAATACGCCGAGCTGGTGCAAAGCTACGGCATCGCTTTTCACCACCTGCCGCTGCCCACCGGCAGCAATGCCACCACCAAGCGGGCGCAAGAGCAGCAGGTGGAGGCGCTGGTGGCCAGTGAGCAGATTGATTTGGTGGTGCTGGCGCGCTATATGCAAATCCTCAGCGCTGATTTTTGCCGGGCCTTGAAGGGCCGGGCCATCAACATCCACCACAGCTTTTTGCCCAGCTTCAAAGGGGCCAAGCCCTACTTTCAGGCCCATGCCCGCGGCGTCAAGCTGATTGGCGCCACCGCGCATTACGTCACGGCTGATCTGGATGAGGGCCCGATCATTGAGCAAGACGTGGAGCGGGTGGACCACTCGATGTCAGCCGAGCAGATCACCGCCGTGGGCCGCGATGTGGAGTGTGTGGTGCTGGCGCGCGCGGTGCGCTGGCACATTGAGCGGCGGGTGCTGATGAACGGCCACAAATCGGTCATCTTTCGCTGAGCATGGGCGCTTTCCTGCTGCGCGAACCGATATCGCGCCTGCGGCCCGGGCCAGAGGCCCTGGCCTTCGCCAGGCACGGACAGTCCTCAGGACTGTCCGTGTCCGGGCTCAGTGCATCGCCGTACGGGTGTACGGCTGCGCTTCAGGGCGCAATCTCGGTCCGCTCGCGACGGAAATCACCCATGCTCAGTGCGCCTACGCCATGACACGAACAAAGCCCCAGACCGCCCACTTGATGGCCTCGCCCGACGATGTGGAGGCGCAGTTTTATGAGGCGCTGCGCGAGGCCGACATCGACAAGCTGATGGCGTTGTGGGCCGATGATGACGAGGTGATCTGTGTCCACCCTGGTGGCCCGCGGCTGGTGGGGCCACGCGCCATCCGGGTGGCGTTTGAGGCCATGTTTGCCAGCGGCCGCATCAACGCCCACCCCGAGCGGGTGCGCCGCCTGCACACGCTGGACGCGGCGGTCCACAACCTGGTGGAGCGCATTGAGCTGCAGACCAACGAGGGCCCACGCACCGGCCATGTGCTGGCCACCAACGTCTACCTCAAAACCGCCCAGGGCTGGCGCATGGTGGCCCACCACGCCAGCCCCGGCACACCGCACGAGACGCCCGAGATTGTTGAGGCGCCGGCGGTGCTGCATTGAGCGGCGGCTGATGCAGCACTTCCGCGCGCCGTGGTGGTTGCCCGGCGGCCATGCCCAGACCATCTGGCCGGCGCGTTTGTCGCGCTTGGCTGGTTCGTCAGGTTTGGCGCGGGGGCATGGCGCAGCCCACAGCCCACCGCCCCGTTACCGCCGTGAGCGCTGGACCACGCCTGACCACGACTTCATCGATGTCGATTTTCTCGATGAAGGTGCGGCGCCCGGCGCGCCGATGTTGGTGCTGTTCCACGGCCTGGAGGGCTCGTCACAAGGCACTTACGCGCTGGCCTTTGCGCACTGGGCGCGGCAGCACGGCTGGCATTACGCGGTGCCGCATTTCCGGGGTTGTTCGGGTGAGCTGAACCTGGCGCCACGGGCCTACCACTCAGGCGATTTTGAGGAGATTGGCTGGGTACTGGCCCGCTTGCGCCAGCAACACGGCGCGCCGCTGCGGGCGGTCGGCATCTCACTGGGTGGCAACGCGCTGCTGCGCTGGGCAGAGGAAGCCGGCGATGCCGCCAGCAGCGTGGCCAGCGCGGTGGCGGCGGTGTGCTCACCGGTGGACCTGGCGGCCCGCGGCCACGCCATCGGCCGGGGCTTCAACCGGGAGGTCTACACCCGCATGTTTTTGCAGACCATGAAGCCCAAAGCGCTGGCCAAGCTGGCCCAGCACCCGGGGCTGTTTGCGCGTGATGCGCTGCTGGCCGCCACCGACCTGCACCAATTCGACAACCTGTTCACCGCGCCGCTGCATGGCTTCAAGAGCGCGGATGATTATTGGGCGCGGGCGTCCGCCAAGCCGCACCTGCACCGCATCCGCATCCCGGCCTTGCTGCTGAACGCCCGCAATGACCCTTTTGTGCCAGCGGCCAGCCTGCCGCAGCAAGCGGCGGTGGGTGCGCACGTCACACTGTGGCAGCCGGCGCACGGTGGCCATGTCGGCTTCCCCGGTGGCCGCTTCCCCGGCCATTTGCAGCACCTGCCTGACGGCGTGATGGGCTGGATGCTGCAGCAGGCTTAAGCCGCTTTTTTGCACAGGATTCCCCATGGACGACATCGTCAAAGCCGCGCTCAAAAAATGGCCCAACGTGCCGCATTGCCACGGCTGGCTGGCGCTGGACGCCCGCGGTGATTGGTATATGCGGGATGAGCGCATCCAGCAGGCTGGGCCGTTTCCGCAGGTCAAGGGCAGCCGCATCACGCATGACAAGCTCAAGGCGTTTATTGAGCGCAATTACGCGGCCGATGAGGCCGGCCGCTGGTTTTTCCAGAACGGCCCGCAGCGGGTGTATTTGCAGCTTGAGGCCGCGCCCTGGGTCTGGCGGGTGCAGTGGTTGGATGCTGCTGCTGACAGCAACAGCGCCCCCAGCGTGACCAGCCACACCGGCCTGCCGGCCCAGGTGCGCAGCACCTGGCTGGACGCCGAGGGCCGGCTCTATCTCGACACCCCGCTGGGTTTTGGCATCGTGCACAGCCAGGACATGCTGGACGCCGCACGCGCCGTGGAATCGGGCTTGTGGGTACCAGAGGCGCTTGACGCTGCCGATGCACCGGCGCGCTTCGGTTTTGTGCGCGACCCGGCGGCCTGACATCACGCCAAACCGCTGCTGCGGGCGCAAAAAAGCCGCCCGACGGCGGCTTGTTCATGCGGCTTGCTCAGCCGGCTGGCAGTGCCAGCCAAGTGCTTATTTGGACGCCGCCGCCTCAGGCGCTGATGCCGCTGCAGCCGGTTCCTTGGGCTCGTCAAACTTGGCACCCACCTTGTTGCTCATGTAGACCACCGCACGGCCGATTTCGACATCGTTGTAGTCACCACCGCCTTGCGCGCCCATCGCGTTTTTGCCCTTCAGGGCAGAGTTCAGCAGGGCGTCATAACCGGTCTTGATGCGGGCGGCCCAAGCGGCCTCATCACCAAGCTTGGGCGCACCGGCCAGGCCAGCGGCATGGCAGGCCGAGCATTGCGCCTGGAACACCTGCTCACCGGTCTTGAGCACACCCGGGTTGGCGGCATCTTTGATCTCGATGGACCCCACAGGCTGGATGCGCTTGCCCACCGCGTCGGCTGTCATGCCGTCACTGCCGGCGCCGGTTTTGCCGCCGAAGTTGACAAAGTTGGCCAGCATGATGATCACCACGATGGGCACCAAAAACGAGGCGACCACTGCGCCCACCAGTTGCTTGGGGGTGCGGATCGGGCCTTCTGGGTTGGGCTCGTGGGGGTGCTGCGCGTCGCTCATGGAGGTCCTCTGGGTGGCCCTGCCGGGGCCGCTGGATGGCTGTTCTCAAAGCTGGCCCGGGCCACTGCAGGCTGCCTGGGCAAAGCCCGCTGATTATATCGGCGCCTGCGGGTTCACCCAGGGCGCCGCCAGCAGCGCACCGGCAACACGGCGCGCGTGGCATAGAATGCAAGGTTGCATCTGCTGCTGCGACCGTGGTGAAGTGGATATCATGAAGCTCTCCGAAGGCTTAGTCGCAAGTTCGATTCTTGCCGGTCGCACCAACACCAGCAGCACTGTGCAGGCAGCATCCCGCACCGTCCGCTGGCACCCATCAAAAAAGCGCTTTGTGAAAAGCGCCTGGTTGCTCAAACCGGGCAGTTCCCCACCCTGCCAGATGAACCGTTAGGTTTGCCTCAAACCTCAGCGTGCTGGCGGCGCCGGCCTACCCAGCCCAAGATGGCCAAACCTGCGGCCAGCATTGCCCAGACACCGGGCTCGGGCACGGGCACCGCAGCAATCTGTTCATAGGCAATGCGCTGCAGCGCGGCGGTATCGGTGGCGCTAAAACCCAGTTCAACGGCAGCGTTTTCGGCGCTGCCCAGGCTGCGCGGGTCCACCCCGGTGACCATGCCAAACACGGTGAGTGCGTGCAGGTAATAACCGTGGTTGCTGGCGTGGTAATTGTCGGGCGCCCACAGGTTGAGCATGCCGGGGCTGATGCCGTCGTAGGGGTTGCCGTCGGCAATGCCCTGCTCGATGGCGCGGTTCCAGGCCAGGCCCACCGGGTTGATGCGCTTCACGATCGTCGGGTTATTGGCCGCCGCCACGGCGTAGCCGGCTTGCAGGTCATAGGCCATGGCCGAGATCGGCTGGCCCAGCCAAGGGCTGGCGGTTTGGTAGGTCAGGTCAGCGCGGGCCCAGGTGGCGGTCAGGCTGATGTCGACATTGGCATTGCGGGCCTGAAACACGCCGCCCAGGATGCCGGTGTACTGGCTGATCTTGGCCGGATTGTTGGGTGCGCCAAAGTCCAGGTTGCTTTGGCCGTGCATCACCACTTTGTCCCAGGCCTGGTCGATCAGGGACAGGCGGTTGAGGTAGTGGAAATCAAGGTTGCTGCCGGGCTGGGTTTCCAGTGCCACGGCATAGTCCAGCCCGGCTTGCTGGGTGAAGGCTTTGAACAGCGCCGGCACACCGCCGATGCCGGTGCCGTTGAGGTCGGTGACGATGCTGCTGCGGAAGGCCTGCACCGACGCCAACGCGCCATAGGTGAAGCTGTTGCCGACGAACAGGATGCTGGTGGACGCCTGGGCGGCTGTGGCCTGCAGGCCGATGGCCAGCACGGCTGCAGCAGCCAGCACGGTGCGCCGCAGTAACAAGGGCCGGGGCATGGAACAACGGAATGAGCGCATGGTTTGTCTCCGGGGTGTGGGTGGTGGGACGCGCCTGTAGCCGGCCGCTTATCAGTCATTTCCGCACGTGGCGCCGGGTACAGCCAGCCGGGTTTGCCTGCCCATTTGGCTGTTAGGGGGTTGGCTGGGTCAGCCGGCAAAATGCGCCAGATCGGGGTGGCCCGACAGCCATCCAAACAAGCCCACCGGAGCCCCCATGCACCAAGACGCGTTCGACAAAGGCCTGCAAACCCGCCGTGAGGTGCTGGGCAGCGAGTATGTAGACAGCTCGCTGCAGACCGCCGATGACTTCAACCTGCCGCTGCAGCAGATGGTGACCGAATACGCCTGGGACGGCATTTGGAACCGGCCTGGCCTGGACCGGCGCACCCGCAGCATGCTCAACCTGGCCATGCTAACGGCGCTGAACCGGCCGCATGAGTTGAAGCTGCACCTGCGTGGCGCCATCACCAACGGCGTGAGCAAAGACGAAATCCGCGAGGTGCTGATGCAGACCGCCATCTACTGCGGCGTGCCTGCCGCGATCGACAGTGTGCGCATTGCGCGTGAGGTGTTCAAGGAGCTGGGGCTCTGAGCCCGGCCGGCATCAGTGGATGCCGTCTGACAAGGGCGCGGCCGCTGGTCCGACAGCCGCTGGCCAGGCCGCCACGCAGCATGGTGTGGCAGGTGGCCAACCCGGCTGCCATGACCAGGAATCAAGCTGTGGACAAAGCCCATCTCCCCGAATCATTTGGGGTGTTCAAGCCGGTTGGCCATGTGGTGATTGCCTGGCGCACTGCGGCCGACCTTCAAGCCGGGGTGGACCGCCTCAGCGCCCAGGGTGTTGATGCGGCCACGTTGACGCGCTACAGCCCGCAAGAAATGATCAACCAGGTGGACACCGAGTTGCCCAACGCCAGCCCGTTGGCGTCCCTCGGGCAGGAGTTGAACCTGATCCAGGCGCACCGCAAGCTGGCGTTGGATGGCTGCAGTTTTTTGGTGGTGCCCACTGCTGACGACGCACGCGCCGCGCTGGTGGCCGATGTGGCAAGCACATTGGGCGCCGCTGCAGCGCAGCGTTATGGGCGCTTCATTGTGGAAGAGCTGCTCACCGCACCGGCGGTGCAAGCCCAGCACGCTGAATCACCGGCCACCGGCCTGGACTTGCCGCCACAAGCGCGTTGAGGCGGCGGCCGGGGCCTGCACCAGGCTGACGGCAAAATGCCGCCGGCATGCCCTGCCCCACCCCGCCCCGCCTAGCACGCCACCCTGGCCAGCCACACCGCCGTGTTGGGCCTGCACTGCGCTGGCTTGCACTGCTGTGCGCGCTGGCCTTGGCGGGCTGCGCCAGTGCCCCACCCCGGCCTGCTGATGGAAAAGGGGCAACGCCAACCCGCGCAGCGCCCGCTGCAGCCGGCGCCGAAAGCCCCCGTGACGGCCCCGGCGCCAACCCGCCGCCCGACCTGCACCTGGTACACGACGCGATGCCGCAACTGGAGCCGGTGCGCGAGGGTGGGCCCAACAAGCCTTACGAAGTGCTGGGCCAGGCCTACATCCCGCTGCGGGGTGACCCGGTGGTGCTGCAGCGTGGGCTGGCATCGTGGTACGGGCGCAAGTTCCACGGCCGCAGCACGGCCAACGGCGAGACCTACAACATGTACGCCATGACGGCGGCGCACCGCACCATGCCACTGCCCAGTTATGCCCGGGTGCGCAACCCAGCCAACGGCCGCGAGGTGCTGGTGCGGGTGAATGACCGCGGGCCTTTCCACAGCCAGCGGGTGATTGACCTGAGCTACACCGCAGCCCTCAAACTGGGGCTGCTGGGCGGTGTGGGCATGGTGGAGATTGAACGCATCACCGACGCCGCCATCCGCACCGGCGCCTGGCGCGCACCGGCCACCTTGGCTGGCCCGGCGGGTGAGCCGGCAGCACCCGCCGCCACCACGGCCTTGCTGTTGCCCGGTGCGGCGGCTGGCCTGGCCGATGACCCGATTGCCGAGATTGCCCAGCGCAACACCGCACCAACGCCGCGCCTGTCCGGTCGCCTGGCCGCTGCAGCCGGCACACCACCGCAGATTGAGCCCAGCAGCAGCGCCTTGCCACCGGAGACCAGCGCGCAGCCCAAGGCCGCCGCCAAGGCCGCACCAGGCTTCTGGCTGCAACTGGGCGCGTTTGCCCAGCCCGACGGTGCGATGAATTTCCAACTGCGGGTGGCGCGTGACGCGGCTTGGCTGGCCCCGCTGTTGACCATCTTCAACGAGCGCAGCCTGCACCGGCTGCAGGCCGGGCCGTATGCCAACCGGGCCGATGCACTCAACGCGGGGGAGCGGCTGCGCCAGGCCTTGCGCCTGGTGCCAGCAGTGGTGGAGCGACGCTGAACTGCGGCCGCGTTTGCGGCATCAACCCAACACCTGTTGCACCGCCAAAAAATGGCAGGTGCTGCCGGTGATGACAAACAAATGCCACACCAGGTGGCTGTAGGGCATGCGCCGGTCCAGCAAGAAAAAGAGGCTGCCCAGTGAATAGGCCACACCACCGGCCACCAGCAGGTGCAGCCCGGCCGGTGGCAAGCTGGCCAGCATGGGCTGGGCCACCGCCGCCACCAACCAGCCAAACGCCAGGTACAGCGCGGTGGACAGCACCCGGTGGCGCAGCCGGTTGGCCAGCTTCAGCACCACGCCCAGCAGCGCCACCGCCCACACCGCCGCCAGCAAGGCGCGGCCCTCACCCCGCTGCACCTGGCCCAGCGCAAACGGCGTGAAGCTGCCGGCGATGAAGACAAAAATCACCGCGTGGTCACATTTGCGCAGCAGCCGCTTGGCCGCACCCACCGGCACCGCGTGGTAGGCGGCCGACACCAGGTACATCAACACCATGCTGGCAACAAACACGCTGACACCCAGGTGGCGCACCGGGTGGCGCACCGCGTCCACCTGCTCGGCCAGCACCGGCATGGCCACCAGCGCCAGCACGCAGCCCAGCGCATGGCTGGCCGCGTTGGCGCGCTCCTCGGGCACGGTCTGGCTGAACGGTGGGTCAATGTGCTGCAAGGCAGTCCTCAGGCTTCGGGCGACAGGCGGCGCACCGGCAGCGCAGGCCCCAAACCAGGTCATCGGCTTGCTGGCGGCCTGCTGTAGCACCGGATGTGCCGTTGCGGTTGCAGATGCAAGCAGTTGTGACGTGTCAGCCTGCGCGCCGCTGTGGCCCGGGTGGCCGGCCGACAGCGGTGATCGGTGCGGGTTGGGATACTGGCCACACGCCCACCACCCCGCATCCCCACAGCCATGGACATGACGGCCCCGCTCCCCCCGCCGGCTGAAAGCAGCCACCCCGACGCCAGCCGCAGCGCCTGGCAAGCCGCTTACAGCCAGGTACGCCAGCACACGTTGCGCCTCACGGCCGGGCTGAGCGCCGAGGATCTGGCCTTGCAGTCCATGCCCGAGACCAGCCCCGGCAAATGGCACCTGGCGCACACCAGCTGGTTTTTTGAGACGCTGGTGCTGCAAGCCCACCAAGCCGGCCACCAACTGGTGGACGGGCGCTGGCCGGCACTGTTCAACTCCTACTACGAGTCGCTGGGCCCCCGCCACCCGCGGCCGCAACGCGGGCTGCTGAGCCGGCCGTCGCTGGCGCAGGTGCTGCACTACCGCGAACAGGTGGACGCTGCGGTGTTGCATTTCATCCGCACTGCAGACACCCCCACCTGGGTGGCCGCTGCGGGTGCCCTGCAGCTGGGCCTGCACCATGAGCAGCAACACCAGGAGCTGCTGCTGACCGACATGCTGCATGCGTTTTCATGCAACCCGCTGCGGCCGGCGTACCGGCCAGCGTCTGGGCCGGCCGATACGCTGCCCGCTGGCCTGCCCACCCTCACCCCGGCGCCGGTGCCAGCCGGCGCCGGCTGGTTGCGTTTTGGCGCCGGCCCGGTGCAGATTGGCCAAGCCGCTGCGGTCGCAGCCGGCGCTGATCCCACCGCAGACCCCAACATCCACCCCTTTGCGTTTGACAACGAGCGCCCCCGCCACACCGTCTGGCTGGCGCCGTTTGAGCTGGCCTGCAGCCTGGTGACCTGCGCTGACTTTACCGCCTTCATCGCTGATGGTGGCTACCAGCAGTCCGCGCTGTGGCTGTCCGACGGCTGGGCCCAGGTGCAGGCGCAAGGCTGGCACGCGCCAGCCAACTGGTTGCCGCTGGCCGGTGATGGCAGCCACCGCGACGGCTTTGCGCACTTCACCCTGCACGGCGTGCAGCCGCTGGACCGGGCCGCGCCGGTGTGCCATGTCAGCGGCTACGAGGCCGCCGCCTTTGCCGCCTGGGCTGGCGCCCGCCTGCCCACCGAGTTTGAATGGGAGCATGCCGCTGCAAGCCACGCGGGCCATGCCAGCACCCCCGGCCCGCTGCAGCAACTGCAGGGCGCCGTGTGGCAGTGGACCAGCTCGGCCTACGCGCCCTACCCGGGCTTCCGCCCGCTGCCCGGGCCGGCGGCTGAATACAACGGCAAGTTCATGGTCAACCAGTTGGTGCTGCGCGGCAGCAGCTTTGCCACGCCGCCAGGCCATGCGCGCCTGCGCTACCGCAATTTCTTTCCGCCCGGGGCGCGCTGGCAGTTCAGCGGCCTGCGGCTGGCGCGTGACGGGGTGGTGTGACCAGCCTGGCCGCCGTGCCAGACCACACGCCGCAGCAGCCGCAGTGGCCGCAGTGGCCGCATTAGCCGCCGCCGCCGCAGCAAGACAGCGGCAACACGCCGCCGACACAATCTGCAACACCCGGGCGCCCAGCCCCCAGCCGCGTCAGCCTGCAAAAGCAACCCATGCCCCTCTCCTACCGCCTGTTGGCCACTGTGGCTGTGACTGGACCTTTGGCGCTGGGTGCCGTGCTGGCGGCTGAGCCAGACGCAGCGGCTGCAGCGCCCGCCAGCGCGGCATCGGCACCCGCCCGTGCCAGGCCGCCAGGGGCTGCAGCCAGCCGGCCGGCCAACCCGGCAGCAAGCCCAGCCACCAACCCAGCCGACCGCCCGGCCGCCCAGCAAGTCGAGATCACCGGCAGCACCGGCGGGCCGGACAGCAATGACGAGCGGCGCCGGTCCACCGCATCCCGCATCACCTACGGCCGCGAGGAGTTGGACAAGATGGGCGACAGCACGCTGGGCGAGGTGCTCAAGCGCCTGCCGGGCGTGACCATCGGCGGCCCGCCCGGGCGCGGTGGGCAAATCCGCATGCGTGGCATGGGCGGGGGTTACACCCAAATCTTGATCGACGGCCAGCGCACGGCGCCGGGTTTTTCACTCGATTCCATCGCGCCCGAGCAGATCGAAAAAATCGAAATCATGCGGGCGCCGGTGGCTGAATATGGCACCCGCGCCATCGCCGGCACCATCAACGTGGTGATGCGCAGCGACTTCAAGCGCAAGGCCAATGAGTTCCGCTTCGGCAGCGGCGCCGATGGTGGCCACAGCCAGGTGGGTGCCAGCTGGATTGCCAACGGCCAGACCGACGCCCTGGGCTACAACCTGTCGGCCACGTTGTTCCAGGGTGGCCAGGACAGCTTGAGTGACACCCACACCGAGGGCCTGGACGCCAACGGCCAGAAGGTACTGGTCCGGCAGTTGCACAGCGACAGCAACAGCAAGCGCACCGGCCTGTTTGCCAACGCCAGGCTGCAGTTCAAGCTGGCGCCGGGCAATACGCTGGACTTGCAACCGTTTTTCAACGCCTCGCGCAGCCGCAGCCAGGGCCAGGCCACCTTGAACCAAACCGTGCCCGTCCCCGGGTCGGCTGCGGCCAGCCCCACCGACCCGGCACCGTCCTACCAAAACGCCAACTGGGTCACCAACAGCGACTGGCAGATGGCGCGGCTGAACGGCACCTGGCTCACCGGCCTGGGCGGCGGCCGGCTGCAAAGCCGTTTTGGCAGCACGCTGTCGCAAAGCAGCAGCCTGACCGAGCGCACTGAAACAGGCTACAGCGCCGACAGTGCCGGCAGTGCCGGTCGCAAGCTGTTGGACGACAACGGCGTGCGTGACCTGGCACTCGAATTGAGCGGCAAGTTCTCGCAACTGATGGCCGAGCGGCACAGCGCCAGCGCGGGCTACGAGCTGGCGGGCGGGCGCCGCACCGACCGCAGCAAGACCAGCATCAACGCGGTGCCCGACCATCCCCCGGAGGACGACACCATCCAGGCCCGCACCAGCCGGGTGGCGCTGTACGCGCAGGATGAATGGGACTGGAGCCCCACCTTCTCGTTTTATGCCGGCGCCCGCTGGGAGGCCATCGGCACCGCCAGTGAATCATCCCAAGGCCGGGTCAGCCACCGCAGCGCCGTGCTTACACCGCTGGCGCACATGGTGTGGAAGCTGCCTGACGCCCCGCGCGACCAGATCCGCCTGAGCCTGACGCGCAGCTACCGCTCACCCGACACCAACCAGTTGATCGGCCGGCTGACACGCAACAGCCAGTCGCGCGACCCCAGCTTTGAAAACACCCCCACCACGCCCGACCGTGCCGGCAACCCCAACCTGCTGCCCGAGCTGGCCTGGGGCCTGGAACTGGGCGCCGAGCACTACCTGGATGCCGGTGGCCTGGTCAGCGCCAACCTGTTTTTGCGCAAGATAGACAACCTGATCCGCAACGTGCGCAGCCGCGACGCGGCCACCGCCACCACGGCCCAGCGGTATGTGTCGCGCCCGCAAAACATCGGCACCGCCGACGCCGCCGGCATCGAGCTGGAGGCCAAGGCCCGGCTGAGCGACCTGTGGGACACCGACTCAGCCCTCTCGCTGCGCAGCAACCTCACCCTCATGACCAGCCGCGTCAGCCAGGTGATGGGCCCCAACAACCGGCTGGAGGGCCAACCGCCCTACACCGCCAACCTGGGCGCTGACTGGCCCTTCAAAGGCACACCGCTGACGGTGGGCGGCAGCCTCAACTTCACGCCCAGCTTCACGCTGCAGCAGATCGACTCGCAAACCTACCGGCAAGGCGTGAAAAACGTGGTGGATGGTTACGCGCTGTGGCGCTTCAGCACCGACGCCAGCGCCCGCCTGAGCATCAGCAATGCCGCCGCCAGGCGCTATGACACCGGCACCACCACCGTGCTGCTGGATGCCAACGGCAAACTGGCCAGCAGCGAGGCCAGCGACACCAGCTTGCGCAGCACCACCACCATCAACCTGCGGGGTGAGTTCCGGTTTTAGCGCGGCGGCGGGCGGTGGTTGCAGCCGGCGCCGCTGATGGCACTGCCGCCGGTGCCGGTGCCGTGTTGCCAGCTTGCGGCTGCAACAGCGCGGCAAAACCGCTCAACACCCGCTCCAGCAGCGCCCAATCGGTGGGGATTTGCTGGTCCAGCACCAGTTGCGCCAGGCCATGCACCAAGGCCCAGGCATGCAGCGCGGTGGCCTTGCGCTGCGCCGGGCTGCTGGTGGCGGGCAGCAGGGCGTCGATGTCCTGGCGCAAATCGCGCAGCGCAGCCGACATGCTGTCGGCGCTGCTGTCCAGCAGGTCGTCGGGCTGGGCGCAGCTGAACACCAGCCGAAACAACAGCGGCTGGCCCACCGCAAACCGCACATAAGCCAGCCCACTGGCCAAAAAGCCGGCCTGGCCACCACCGGCCTGGGCGGTGGCCTGGCGCTGCGCCTGGGCCAGCCGGTCCAGCCCGGCCATGGCCAGCGCAGTGCGCAGCGCCTGCAAATCTGCAAAGTGGCGGTACACCGCAGTGGGGCTGACACCCACCGCGCGCGCCACCTCCCGCAGTGTCAGCTCGCCTTGCGGGCGCGATTCCAGCAACTGCAGGCCAGCCTCCACCAGCGCGTTGCGCAAGTCACCGTGGTGGTAGGGGCGTGGCGTGGCTGGCGGGGCTGCATCACCAGGCAAGCCGCTTGGTGATTTCCTCATGTTGACGCCGTTATCATCTGACCGCAGAATGTGTTTGCTGTCAACATTATCGCCGGGCTGCGGCTGCGGGTGGGTGTTGCAGGCCATCTCGTACCCCGCCCCCCGCACACTCTCCACAACCCGGCCCGGCACGGGCCACACCAGGACTTGCACCATGGCCAATCTGATTGAAAAAGTGCTGCGCAGCACGGTGGAAAAAGGCGTGATGAAACTCGCCGAATTCAACCGCGACCGCCTGCCCGAACCCAGCACCCCCAACCCGTTTTTGAGCGGCCTGAACGCGCCGATGGCAGAAGAGCTGACGCTGGACACCCTGCAAGTCAGCGGCAGCATCCCGCCCGCGCTGGACGGCCGTTACCTGCGCATCGGCCCCAACCCGCTGGGCGCCACCAACGCCGCCAGCCACCACTGGTTTACCGGCGACGGCATGGTGCATGGCGTGCGGCTGCAGGCAGGCAAAGCGCTGTGGTACCGCAACCGCTGGGTGCGGTCCACCGCCGTCAGCCAGGCCCTGGGTGAGGCACCGGCGCCCGGCCCACGCCAGCGCAGCGACACCGTCAACACCAATGTGCTGGGCCATGCCGGCAAGACCTGGGCACTGGTGGAGGCGGGTGGCTTTCCCGTCGAGCTGGGCGACGAGCTGCAGACCGTGGCGCACAACCCGTTTGAGGGCTCACTCAAAGGCAGCTTCACGGCCCATGCCCATCTGGACACCACCAGCGGTGAGTTGCACGCCATCTGCTACGACGCGATGCAGCACAACACCATCCGCCATGTGGTGGTGGGCGTTGGCGGCCTGGTGCGGCGTGATGAGCCCATCGCCGTGCAACACGGCCCCAGCGTGCATGACTGCATGATCACGGCCAACCATGTGATCGTGCTGGACCTGCCGGTGACCTTCTCGATGCCCACGCTGTTGG
>JAYVLI010000042.1:0-2650 GCA_043759535.1 Betaproteobacteria bacterium
TGCCCTCATAGGCCCGCAGCGCCTGGGCAATGCGGGCCTCGGTGCCGGCAGTGGCCACCACCTGCCTTTGCGCGTTGGCCACCTTCTGCGCGGCCTCACCCCGGATGTCGGCAATGGCCCGCTCAGCGGCCAGGCTTACGCGCATGTCGGTGCTCAAGCCCTGCCAGCCCGCTTCGCTGTAGGCCAGCCGGCGCATGGTGCGCTGCAGCCTGTCGCCCACGGCGGCAATTTCAGCATCGGTGATGCCGCCGCGCCCTACCCCGGCCGCAGCTTGGCGCACAGCAGCAATGCAGTTTGGTTTCATGGCCATATGGTCAGCTCCTCAAAGCGCAAGCGGCGGCCGCCTGCACCAGCGTGGTTTCAGTGGTGTCGTGTGCGGCTTCGCGTTTGATGGCCTCCATCAAGTCGCCCACCCTGGCCGGCGCATCCATGCCGTCAAGCTGCACCAGCAAGTCTGGGTTCAGCAGGCTTACCTCGGCTGCGGCTCGGTCAACACTGGCCTGTGCTGCGGCCTCAGGCTGCGCGGCGGTGGCCTGGGCCGGCTCGTACAGCGTGCGACCCTCTTTGGCTGCGGCCTGCACTTCGTCCAGCTTGCCCCGGGTGTGCTCGATGGCGGTGGCCACGGCTTGCCGGGCAGCGGACCCAAGCTCCGCGCCTTCTTGGCGCAGGGTGCTGTGGTGCTCAAGAATGGCGGCCCGCACCTCGGGCGCAATCAGGTTGCCGGCCTTGCGCAGGCAGGTTGTCAGGCTACCCATCAAACACCCCCGCCGCAGCCAGAACGGCCGTGATTTCCAGCATCATTTCCCATTCGTGTTTGTCCTGTTCCTGCTGTGAGCCGCTTTTCAGCGCTGGCGGCTGGCCCTGTTGGTAGCTGGCGCTGGCGGTGCCGCCAAACGCAAAACCGCCCGCTGCGGCAAAGGCCAGGGCAACGGTGTAGGCGCTGGCCGCTGCGCCGGCAAACACAAGGCCGCCGGCCCCCGTGTGCGCAAAGCCACCACCGGTAAACGCATCGGCCGTGCCAGCCAGCAGCAGCCCACCGGTGCCAGCCACCGCATACACCGGCTCGGTTGATGCCAGCGCCGTGCCGGCCAGCACCACGCCACCGGTGGGCGCCACCACCAGGCTGGTGCTGTAGGTGCTGGGTGCTGCGCCGGCCAGCAGCAGCCCACCAGCGCCAGCGGCTGCGTAGCTTGCTTGTGCGGACGCTGCCGCTGACCCGGCCAGCACCAGGCCACCGGATGACACCACCTCCAGCGCGCCAGTTTCTTGGCGCAGTGCGTTGATGATGACGCCAGTGCGCGCACGCCCGCGCGCCAGCGGCGCGGTTATGCGCGGTGGTCTGAACCGCATGCTCAGCGGCCACGGTTATGCGGGCGGCAGTTGGCCGCTGCCGGCGTCATTCTTCCCACTGCACCCAGCACATTGCATTCACGGCCGCAGCAAACTTCACCCGCACCCGCAAGAACTTTGACACGCCCACCTTGAACTCACGCCCCAGCGGCCACTGATACACATACTGGCCAGACGCTGGCGAGATGTGCTGCACATCAGCCGTTCTGGCCGCCGTGATGGCGCCTTCAGCCGTGGGTGAAAAGCACGTCAGCGCCGCGCCGCCCACGCACAGGCTCAGTGGCCCGTTGGGGTCAAAGTAGCGCGTTGGCGTCAGCACCGTGCCGCCGCTGGCGGCCACATCGGTTTCCAGCAGCTCGCAAATGCCAGGCACTGCGGTGCTTGTCACGCCGTCAAAGCTGATGCCCCACGACACCAGCAGGATGTTCCGCGTTGCCGGTGTGGCCACCTGCAGCAGCGTCTTGATGGCCGTGCCGGTGGACACCGCAACGCGGCTCACGGTGGTGGGCTCGGCACCGTTGCCTGCAAAAAAAGTGTTTGCCATGCGCGCCCCGCTCAGTCGGCCGTGATTTGTGGTGTGATTTTGATGCTGCCGCCGCCGCTGGGCAGCACAAACGGCGCGGCCGTA
This sequence comes from Betaproteobacteria bacterium, assembly GCA_043759535.1. Classification (GTDB taxonomy): domain Bacteria; phylum Pseudomonadota; class Gammaproteobacteria; order Burkholderiales; family Burkholderiaceae_C; genus Pseudaquabacterium. The sequence continues at coordinate 1,979 of JAYVLI010000042.1, forward strand.
AAACGCTCAGCCAGCGCAATGCGGCCAGACGATGCGCGTGTCATGTAGTAGCCATACACCGTGGCCGCCGCCGTGAGCGTGAAAGTCTGCTGCGGGTAGGCGGCCTGGCCGGGCGCGCCCTCGGTCAGCGTCCAGTTGGCGCCGGCCAGCGTGATGGCGGCATAGCCGGCAACGGCCAGCTCGGTGTAGGTGGCCGCCGTGTCGGCTTCGGCCGGTGTGGTGTTGCTGGTGTACAGGCGCAAAACCAGGTCTTGCGGGGCCTGTTTGTTCACAAAGTAGCCCAGGGCGTCGCCCTCGCCGTTGTCGGGCACAAGCAGTGGCATGGTGTTATTCCTTGGTGATGGTCAGGGTGCGGCGCCGGCCGTCGCTGTCTACGCTGTTGACCTTCAGCGTGGTCCAGTCAGATTTCAGCGTGGGCGCGCATTCGATGGTGGGTTGCACCGTCACGTGCGGCGGCTGCATGTTCAGCGCGGCCACGCCTTGGGCCACCGCTTGCGCAATGCCGGTGCCCAGCGCAGCAATGTCCAGCGCGGGCCTGGCCTCAATGGCTGCCAGCAGCTCAGCCAGCGCCAACTGCATGGCTTGCACGGTGGCGCGCTCGCTGGTTTTGGTGTCGTCAGGCACTCAGGCACTCCAGCAGTTGGTTCAGCACAGCGTGCTGTTTGCGCAGGG
>JAYVLI010000043.1:0-12832 GCA_043759535.1 Betaproteobacteria bacterium
GAGGGTTACTTTTTCATCACCGACCGCTTGAAGCGAATGATCAACGCCAGCGGCTTCAAGGTCTGGCCGAGCGAGGTCGAGTTGCTTTTGTTCAAGTGCTCGCTGGTGCAAGAGGCCTGCATCATCGCCAGCCGCGACGCCTACCGGGGCGAGACTGTGAAAGCGGTGGTGGTGTTGCGCGCCGAGGCGCGTGGCAACACCACGGCCAACGACATCATCCACTGGGCGCGTGAGCACATGGCCGCCTACAAAGTGCCGCGCATCGTGGAGTTTGCCGACGCGCTGCCCAAGAGTGGCTCGGGCAAGGTGATGTGGCGGTTGTTGCAGGAGCAGGAGCCAACGGCGGGCTGACTGCGGCCTTGGGGGGGGGGGAGGGCGCTTATGCCGCGTCTTCGCGTTCACCATCGGCTGCGGGCGCTTGTGCCGGATTGGCCGCAGTCATGTGCGGCCGCACCTTTTCGATCACGCCATGGCGGCTGTTGACCGGTGCAGTGCCTGTGCGCTGCGCCAATTCACGTGCCCGTTGGCTGGCGCGCAGCAGTGCCACGGCCGACAGCCGCAAGTCTGCGTCCGGCGTTTGTTCAATCGCCAGTTGGCTCATGATTTGACGCTCCAGTCCAGCGCTTCCAGCGCTGGCGTCCCATCAAGTGGTGTAAGTCTTTCGCCGAGCGGCGAGACGCGTAGGGCGTAGCCCGAAGCGGATTGCCGCTCGGCGGTGGCCGTCCCTCACGGGGTGGTCATCGTGATCCCGGATAGGGTTGAGGTGCGAATACCAACCTTGATCCTTGAAGAGGAAACCACGATGACCGACGCAACTATCGCACTGGCCGGCATGGCTGAGCTGGCCGACAAGGGCCCTGACGTGGACATGCTGCGCCAGATGGTGCAGTTCATGGCCCAGCGCCTGATGGACATGGATGTCGAGTCGCTGTGCGGCGCGGCCTACGACGAGAAGAGCGCTGAGCGCCTGAACAGCCGCAATGGCTTCCGCGACCGATCCTGGGAGACCCGCACCGGCACAGTGGCGCTGAAGATCCCCAAGCTACGTCAGGGCAGCTACTTCCCCGGCTTCCTGGAGCCGCGTCGCACCGCCGAGAAGGCCCTGGCCGCGGTCATCCAGGAGGCCTATGTGCATGGCGTGTCCACGCGGTCCGTGGACGACCTGGTCAAGGCCATGGGCATGACCGGCATCTCCAAGAGCCAGGTCAGCCGCCTGTGCGGCGAGCTCGACGAGCGCGTGGGCGCCTTCCTCAACCGCCCGATCGAGGGCGACTGGCCGTACCTGTGGATCGATGCCACCTACGTCAAGGCCCGCGAGGCCGGCTCCATCGTGAGCGTGGCGGTGATAGTGGCGGTGGCGGTCAACACCGAGGGCCAGCGCCAGGTCATCGGCATGAAGGTCGGCCCCAGCGAGGCAGAGACGTTCTGGACGGAGTTCCTGCGCAGCCTGATGCGTCGCGGCCTGCGCGGGGTCAAGCTGGTGATCTCGGACGCGCATCTCGGGCTCAAGGCCGCAGCGGCCAAGGTGCTCAAGGCGACCTGGCAGCGCTGCCGGGTGCACTTCATGCGCAACGCCCTGGCGCACGCCAACAAGACCCAGCGCCGCATGGTCAGCGCCACCATCGCCACCGTCTTCGCACAGGACAGTGCCGAGGCCGCGCACGCGCAGTGGCGCTCAGTGGCTGATCAGTTGCGTGGCAAGCTGCCCAAGCTGGGCGCGTTGATGGACAGCGCCGAGGAAGAAGTGCTGTCGTACATGACCTTCCCCCGTGCGCATTGGCTGCAGATCCACAGCACCAACCCGCTGGAGCGGCTCAACGCCGAGATCAAGCGCCGCACCAACGTCGTGGGCATCTTCCCCAACGACGCGGCCGTCACCCGGCTGGTCGGCGCCATGCTGCTCGAACAGAACGACGAATGGAGTTTGAACCGCCGATACATGCAGCTTGAAGGCCTGCAGACCCTCACCGATACTGCCCCCACTCGCCTGCCTGCTGTGCAGCGCTGAGTACCGCGCACTCCAGCCCTCCCGGGCTCACGGACTTACACCACGCGCTGGGACACGATCAGTCCAGCACCACCGGCCGGTCTCCGGTGTTGTCATAGCGCGCTCAAGCATCCACACAAGGCCCACAGCGTTGTTGGAAGTTGGCCCGACCGGCCTTGAATCGCCTGCGGATCACATCTTCGGGCATATTGTGGCCGCCTTGGCGGACGCGCAGTGCCACCCGCGCGATGGCGTCCTCAAGAGCGGACAACTGCAGGAAGATCAGTTTGACGCGGTAGCCGTCCGCCTGCCATCGTGCGATTTGCCGCAAATAGCCCCGCCCCGACAGCGTGGTCTCGAAAGCAAAACCCACACCCGCCGCAGCATGCAAGGCCAGTTGCTGCAGCATCACCCGCCCGGCCTGCAGGGCCGCGCTTTCAGGCGCAAACGGCGCCAGACCGGCAGCGATCAGGTCAGCGTTGACAAACACCGGGCAATCCGCTTCATTGGCTAAAAACTCACGCGCAAACGTGGCTTTACGGCGCTGTTTGGGCTGGCGATGATGATGACGCGGGCTGGATGGGTCATGTCGGTGCTGGTGCGGCATGCTTTAAAACGCACCGCAACTGCTGCATGCAGCCGCTGCACAAGCCCTTAAAACCCCGACCCTGGCGTTTGCAAAAACGCCAGTTCTTCAGCGGTGCTTGCCCGCCCCAGCAAGGCGTTGCGGTGTGGGAAGCGGCCAAAGCGGGCCACGATGTCGAAGTGGCGCTGGGCAAAGTCCAGCCCGCCGGCCCGTGCCGGGTCGTCTTGCACCAGTTGCTGGAACAACTGCACTGCGGTGCGCTGGTGGGCCAGATCCTCGGCATGTTCAAACGGCAAGTAGACAAACGAGCGCTGCACGCTGCTCAGGTCGCGGTCACGGCCTGCGGCCACCAGCGCGCGGGCAATGTGCAGGGCCTGCGCGTCACCGGCAAACGCACGTGCCGTGCCGCGAAACACATTGCGGGTGAACTGGTCCAGCAGCAGCAGCCTGGCCAGCGCGGGCTGGGCCTGCAGCGGCTGGGTGATCCAGTCACGGGTGATGTCGTCGTCGCCCGCCAGCAGCGCGGCGTCGATCAGCGGGCCAAAGCGCTGGCGGATCTGGGCATCAAACGCATCGTCTTTGCGGAACCAGGCCTCACGCGGCTGGCCGTGGCCAGCGTCATCGGGCGGGCCAAACCAGAAATCCAAAATCTCGATGGCGGTGGTGTGCATGGTCAGCGTGTCTCCAACAAATCCTGGGTCTCGGGGTGGCGCTGCATGTAGGCCCGCACATAACTGCACACCGGGCGCACCTGCCAGCCCTGGTTGCGGGCATGGGCCAGCACCTGTTGCACCAGCGCGGCCGCCAGGCCACGGCCTTGCAGCGCGGCAGGCACCTCGGTGTGTTGAATGTGCATCACCGTGCCCACCAGCCGATAGTCGGCCACGCAGGCCAGGCCGTCAACGCTTGCCTGGAAGCGGCGGGCGACAGCGTCATGGGTGACGTTCAATGGGGTCATGGGCTGGCCTGTGTTGGGGGCAGGGCATGGTGTCAGCGTGCCGGGCTTGCCGGCGCTGCCGAAGGCCCCAACTGCCGCCACAAAAACGCATATTCCAGCGCCAGCATGTCGGCCTTCTGGCTGTTGTCGGCTGCGCCGGCGTGGCCGCCTTCGATGTTTTCGTGGTACAGGGTGTTGTGGCCTTGCGCCATCATCTTGGCGGCCATCTTGCGTGCATGGCCGGGGTGGACACGGTCGTCCCGGGTGGAGGTGGTGAACAACACGGCCGGCAGTTTTTGGTCAGCCCGCAGGTTTTGGTAGGGGCTGTATTGGCTGATCCAGGCCCATTCGGCGGGCGTATCCGGGTCGCCGTATTCGGCCATCCAGCTGGCGCCGGCCAGCAGCTTGGTGTAGCGCTGCATGTCCAGCAGCGGCACCTGGCACACCACCGCGTTGAACAACTCGGGCCGCTGCAGCATCACGGCGCCTACCAGCAGGCCACCGTTGCTGCCGCCCTGGATGCCCAGGTGGCGCGGGCTGGTCACTTTGCTGGTGATCAAGTCTTCAGCCACCGCTGCAAAGTCGTCGTAGCTGCGCTGTTTGTTGGCCTTGGTGGCAGCCTGGTGCCAGGCCGGGCCGTATTCACCACCACCCCGGATGTTGGCCACCACCCGCACACCGCCATTGCGGTACCAGGCGCTGCCGGCCAGGGCTGAATAGGCTGGCTGCATTGAAATCTCAAACCCGCCGTAGCCATACAGCAGCGTGGGGTTGGCGCCGTCGGCCACAGCGCCTTTGGGCCAGATGATGAAGTAGGGCACCCGGGTGCCGTCTTTGGAGCTGGCAAAGCGCTGCTCAACCCGCATGCCGCTGGCATCAAACAGCGCCGGCAGGGATTTGAGCGTGTCCAGGGTGTCGCTGGCGGTGTTGCCCAGCAGCAGCGAGTCAGGCGTCAAAAAGTCGCCGTACATCACGCTGTAGGCCTCGGCCTGGTCATCGTGGGCCAGGGTGGGGTCATGCAGTGCGCTGGCGTGCAGGGTGCCGGGGAAGGGTGCTTTGAGCGGGCGTTGCACCCAGCGTTCTGCCGTGCCTTCGCCGTCATTTCCACTGGTAGGCCGCCAGGCCTCCAGCTTGCCCGCCACATCGTCCAGCACATTGATCAGCACCTGGCTGCGGGTGGTGCTGTAGCCCGCCAGTGAGCGGCTGGCGGTGGGCGTGAACAGCGCTTGCAACGGTGGCATGTCGGCACTGCCGGCTGCTGCCAGGATGGCCTGGGCTTCACCCACCAGCAAGCTGCCACCGGGCCAGCGCCTGGCTGCCGCGCCCGTGCCCACCGTCCAGTCGCTGCGCAACTGCAGCAGCGCCCGCTGGCGCCAGAAGCTGATGGACACATCAGAGGGCAGGTTGATCTTCTGCAGCGTGTCTTTGCCCGCCACGCTGCGCAGAATGAATTGTTCGTGGTTGTAGAAATCAATCGACCGGCTGAACACGGTGCGCTCAAAGCCGGGTGTGGGGTCCACGCTGACCCCCACCGACACGTCTTGCGGCTGGCCCTCAAACACCGTGACCGCACTGGCCAGCGGCTGGCCACGCTGCCAGCGTTTGATGACCCGTGGGTAGCCTGAATCGGTGAGTGAGCCGGGGCCAAAGTCGGTGCCCACGTACACGGCATCGGCGTTGATCCAGTCCACATCACTCTTGGCCTCGGGCAGCGTGAAACCACCGTCCACAAAGGTCTTGCTGACGCTGTTGAACTCGCGCAGCACAGCCGCATCGGCCCCGCCGCGTGACAGCCGCAGCAGGCAGCGGGTGTAGTCGGGTGCCAGGCAGGTGGCGCCGCCCCAGACCCAGTTCTCACCCTCGGTTTTGGCCAGGGCGTCCAGGTCCAGCACCGTCTCCCAGGCCGGTTGCGGTTTGCGGTATTCGGCCAGCGTGGTGCGGCGCCACAGGCCGCGCGGGTGCTCGGCGTCACGCCAGTGGTTGTACAGCGCGTCACCGCGCCGGCTGACGCCGGGGATCTTGTCGCGGGAGTCCAGCACGGCCCGGAACCCAGCACGCATCTCGGCAAAGCGGGGCTGCGCCTCCAGCGCCGCGCGGGACTGGGCATTGCGCTCACGCACCCAGGCCAGCGCACGCTCGCCTTGCACGTCTTCCAGCCACAGGTAGGGGTCTGTGTCTGCGGTTGCGGTTGCGGTTGCGGTTGCGGATGATGTTGCGGATGAAGAGGTCATGGGCAGCAGGCCGGTCAAGGTGGCAAATAGGCTGATCAATGTGGGCAGCAGCACCCGGTGTGTGGCGTGTGGGGTCATGCATGCGGTCATGCTTGCAATCACTGCCCACCACGCCACAAGGCTTGCGGCTGCAGGTCCACGGTGCTGTTGCCATCACTCACAAACACCTGGCCGTCCTGGATGCTGATTTGCAGTTGCATGGACCGGTTGCACAGCGCCGCCAGCGCCTGGCTTTGCTCGGACGGAATTTGCCAAATCTCCAAGTTACGCAGCCGGCTGATCTTGTTGGTGATGCCGGCATACCAGATGTGGGCCGAGTAGCTGTAGCAGTACAGCGTGACCTTGCGGGCCTTGCCGCAGGCCTTGGCCAGGCGGCGCTCGTCGGCCGGCTGGCCCACCTCGATCCAGTGCAGCACCTGGTCGGTCAAATCCTTGTGCCACAGGTCGGGCTCGTCGGCATCGGCCATGCCGCGCGCCAGTTGCAGCGTGCCGTGCAAGTCATCGGCGGTGACGTTGAGTGCGTAGGCCAGCACCCGCGCCATCAAGCGCTCTTCAGTTTCTGAGGGTTGCAGTGGCAGGGTCAGGGCGTGGTCGCCGTAGACATTGCGGTCCATGTCGGCAAGTTGCAGGTGGGCTTTGTAGATCGTGGCTTTGATGGCCATCTGGCGTGCTCCGAGGGTGCCGGCGGCCAAGCCCGGTTGGGCGTGGCGCGGATTGGATGTGGTTTGGTCGCGCGTGTTGTCGTTCACGCTGGCTGGTAGGCCAGCCGCACGTAAATCGGTGCAAAAGCCTCGGCCTGGGTGATCTCCAGCAGGTGCTCACGCGCCAGCTCCAGCATCGCGATGAAGGTGACCACCAGCACCGGCATGCCCTTGCTGGTGTCAAACAGCTCGTGAAATTCAGCAAAGCGCCGGCCGCTGAGGCGGCGCAGCACCATGCTCATGTGCTCACGCACCGACAACTGCTCGCGGCTGATCAGGTGGTGCTGGTTGAGCCGGGCGCGCTGGATGATGTCGGCCCAAGCGGCCTGCAAGTCAGCCACCACCACTTCAGGCAAGCGGGTTGTGAGGCTTTGCTCGATGTGGATTTGCGCCTTCAAAAAATCACGGCCAATCACCGGCAGGCGGTCCAGCCGGGCAGCGGCCAGCTTGATCTGCTCGTATTCCAGCAGCCGGCGCACCAGCTCGGCGCGGGGGTCCAGCCCGTCATCACCATCGAGCGTTTTCTTGGGCGGCAACAACATGCGCGATTTGATCTCGATCAGCATGGCCGCCATCAGCAAATACTCGCTGGCCAGCTCCAGGTTATGTTTGCGGATCTGGTCCACATACGTCAGGTACTGGCGCGTCACGTCGGCCAGCGGGATGTCGAGGATGTTGAAGTTTTGGCGCCGGATCAAATACAGCAGCAAGTCCAGCGGGCCCTCAAAGGCCTCTAAAAACACCTCCAGCGCGTCCGGCGGGATGTACAGGTCATGCGGCAGGCGGAACAGCGGCTCACCGTACAGCCGGGCCAGCGCCACCCGGTCCACCGGCAGTGTTTCGGTCAGGGCCACGGCAGCCGCGCCATCATCGCCAGGCAGCAGGGGCAGGGCGGTCAGCGGTGTGGCGGCGGTGTCCGCGCTGGGGGCGGGCAGGTTGGGCATGGCGTGTTGCGCAGGCCGGGGCTGCTGCTGGGCAGGGGCTGGATCAGTGCGGTTCAGCGCGGCGCAACGGGCTTTTGGCGCGGAAAGTAAACATAGGGCGTCTGCGCCACCCGGGCGTCTTCAAAGCCGGTCTCAGCCGCCCGGTCCAGCTGCTTGTCCCACAGCAAGGCGCGGCCGGCGCGCTGTTCGGCTTCCAGCGTGGGTTTTTTGGCCTTCAGGCTGTCGATGAACTGGGTGACGTCGGAGGTGTAGGGCTTCCAGAACAGCGGCATCGGGGTCTCCAGCATCAGGGGCAACCCGCAAGTCTAAGCGGCAGGGGGCGCGACGCGGTGGTGGCCAGGCGCACCACACGCCGCCGCCGTGGCAGCATGCCCACCCATGGCCGTTGAAATCGAGTTGAAGTTCCGTATCCCACCCGCCCGCCTGGCGGCGCTGCGGCGTGCGGTGGCCACCCGCAGCGCGGTGGTGCAGCCGCTGGCCGCCGTGTATGTGGACACGGCCGGTGAGCACCTGGCGCAGGCCCGCACCGCACTGCGCCTGCGGCGCGAGGGGCTGCAGTGGGTGCAGACGCTCAAGGCCGAAGGCGCCACGCCGATGCAGCGCTTTGAGCACAACGTGGTGGTGGCTGCAGCGTTGCCTGAGCCTGCCCAAGCCGGCACCGCCACGCCGGGCGCCGCAGCATCCGCATCGCCCCTCACCAACCGCCCCACGCTGGACATCCACCGCCATGACGGCACGCCCGCCGGTGCCGCGCTGCAGCGCCTGCTGGCCAGCGCTGGCCAGCCACCGCTGGTCGAGCGGTTTGCCACCGATGTGCAGCGCACCCGGCGGGTGCTGCGGCGGGGTGCGGCCTTGATCGAGCTGGCGCTGGACGAAGGCCATATCCATGCCGCTGGCCGGCAGGTGGTGGTGTGCGAGATCGAGTTTGAGCTGCTGCAAGGCCCACCCCAGGCGCTGCTGGACGAAGCCGCGCGCTGGGTGCAGCGTTTTGGCCTGGTGCTGGACGTGCGCAGCAAAAGTGAGCGTGGCCACCTGCTGGCCGCCGGCCTGCCGTGCAGCCCACCAGCCCAGGCCCGCGCCCTGCACTTGCTGCCCAAGGCGCCGTTGTCGGACGCACTGGCGGCGCTGCTGGCCAATCCGCTGGGCCAAGTGTTGGCCAATGCCAGCCAGTTGGCCGATACCGACACGCTTGGCGTGGACAGCAGTGCCGAACACCTGCATGAACTGCGGGTGGGCCTGCGCCGGCTGCGCAGTGTGGTGGGGGCGTATGGCCATGTGTTGCCGGCGCTTGGCGCTGCGTTGGCACCTGCCCTGGCGACGCTGTTTCACCAGCTCGGCCCGGCGCGTGATGCCGATGCGATGGCCCAATGGCTGGCACCTGCGCTGCGCAACGCAGGTGCCCCGCTGGTTGATCTGCCCACCCTGCCCGAGGCGGCCAGCGCCAGCAGCGTCAGCGACTTGTTGTGCGCACCGGCCACCCAGCGGCTGTGGCTGGCGCTGCTGGGGCTGTGCCAGCCAGCGCCAGCAATGGCAGGCGATGCCCGCAGCATGGCCAACAAGCCGGCACGCCGGCTGCGCGACGCACTGCGGCCGCCGCTGCAAGCCTTGCAACGCCAGGTGCGACAAGACGCCGCTGCGTTTGCCACGCTGGACCAAGCGGCCCGCCACCGCCTGCGCCGCCGCATCAAACGCTTGCGGTGTTTGTTGGCACTGACCAGCGCGCTGTGGCCGGCCGCTGCCGTGGCGCGCTGGCTGCGCCGCCTGCAGCAGGCACAAGGCCCGCTGGGTGCGCTGCAAGACACGGTGGTGGCACATGCCGCCTGGCAGGCCGCTGCGGCGGCGGACGGCAGGGCCTGGTTTGCCGCGGGCTGGCTGGTGGCCCACCAACAAGCGCTGCAGCCGGCCTGCCAACGGGCTTTGGCACGGCTGGCCGCCACCCCGGGGGTCTGGCGCAAGGCTTGACCCGTGCCGGCGTTTCAGCCTGCTGCCGTGCCGGTCAATGCGCGGCAGTGGCGCCCAGTTGCTTTTGCACCAGCTGCAGCACCGCAGCTGACCGCAGCAACCCGGGCAGGCGGGCCAGCGCCGGCGCGTCCAGGTAGCCCTGCAAATGCAGCATGTCCACGCTGCGGTCGCCCAGCAGGTCAAAGCTGGCCAGGTCAGCCAACCGACCATGCACCAGCCGTTCCGCCAGCCGGGCGCACAGGTAACACAGCGCCAGCCGGCTGCCACGGCGCGGGTCTTGGCTGTCGGACGGGGTCACCAGCAGACTGTCGATGTCACGCACGTTGTCGATGATGCTGCTGGGCAAATCCCAGGACTGCATCAGCAGCGCGCCCACCTCGGCCGCACCCAGGCCCAGCGCGCTTTGCTCGGCCTGGGTGCGGACCAGCAAGTCAGCATGTGGGCCCCAGGCCGGGCCGGTGGTGGGCAGCAGGGCGGTCATGGCCAGTTGGCCCAAAAATGACAACACACCTTGTGTGACCAGCGCGCCTTGCTCGGGCAATTCCAGCTGTTGCGCCAGCTTGCCGCACAGCTCACTGGACAGGCTGCTGGCGCGCAGCACGGCATCGAACCGCCGGCGCCGGTCGGGTGCGGTGGTCTTGAACGAGTCGTCCAGCATGTAGTGCAGGCAGATGGCGCGCACCGTGTTGAGGCCCAAAAACGTCACCGCCTGGCCCACGCTGGCCACTGGCCGCTTCAGGCCGTAGAGCGGTGAATTGACGGTGGCCAACACCTTGGCGGCAATTTGTGCCTCGGCCATGATCAGGTCGCTCATCTCGGCCGACGTGGCCGATTCCAGAAACGCCGGCGACAGCAGTTTTTGCAATGACAGCGGCGGCCTGGGGATTTGGCCCAGGCGCAGCAGCAGGCTGTCAATGGCGGGCGCCGGCAACGCCTCTCGCCGCACCAGCGTGAACTGTTGCAGCGCGGCTGGCAGCGCGGCTGCGGCGCGCGGTGCTGTTGAAGCCTGCCTGGCCGCTTGCGGGCGCGGCGCGACTGGCGTGGGCGAGGCACGGCTGCTTGGCTTGGGTGTCTGCCCTGGTGTCTGCCCGGAAATCTGCCCGGAACCCGCGCCAACGGCCACGTCAGGCGCCCCGCTGCGTGCCGCCTGGCGCGGCCGCTGCACTGGGTTGGCGGCCGGTTTTTTCAGCCACAGCATGGCGCCGCCGGCCAGCAGCAGCAAAACGATGGCGATGAGGATGGTGGTCACGGTGGCGGTCCTGGCTGCGCAGCGGTTGGGGCGATACCGCCTGCCGCCCATTCTGGCCAGCCACCTGCCCGCCAAACCCCGGAGATGGGCGGTGAATTCCGCCAGCTTTGCCACCAGGTTGTCTCAAAAACCGGCCCGGCGCCAGGTTTGACGGCGCTTGCTGCAGCTTGCGCAGTGATGTATTGCCCATCTGCTTGGGCGCTCGCCTGGCTTGTTGAAACTCAGTTGATGATTGCGCCCCGCACAACCTCTTGGAATCAAGGCACAACCCGGCCTATGATTTGTTCAGCGCGGTTTTGAAGTGATGTGCGGTTTGTGAAGTTATTTAAATCACAGCACTGGCACAGCACCAGCAAACCGCAACAGTATTGCCTGGCAGTGGTTTGGTGGGGCTGCCAGGTGATATTCGATCACCCATCAAGTTCTCAGGGAGTTTTACCATGCAAACCAACGACCAAACCACGCAAACCAACACCAGCAACGACCTGTTGCAAGCCCAGGACTTCAATGTCGAAGCGCTGGAAGCACGCTTCGAAATGGAAGCCATGCACGCCATCGGCAGCCAGGATGTCAAGGTGACCTGCAGCTGCGAATGGTGATCTGCCGGGCTTGAACCGGCCGGGGGCGCCAAGGTGCAAACCAAGGTGCCCCCGTTTTGGCCACCCAGCGCGCCACGCCACACACCACCACCGCCCACCATGCCAACCATCCCCCTGCTCAAGCGCGGCATCCGCATCACGCCCTACCAGCAGCCTGGCGCTGCCGGGCCGGATGCACGGTTTTTGTTGGAGCTGGACGAACACCATTACCTCATTTCCGCCAAGGCCCGCGCCTTGGTGTTGGCGCTGCTGCGCACCCCCGCCACGGCCGACGCGCTGGAGGCGGCTTATGCCGAATGCAGCGACGCCGGCAGCCACCCGCCCGCCCGCCAGTTGATCGCCCTGGCCGGCCAGGTGCTGCCAGCCAGCCTGTTTGCGCACAGCCCGGTGCCGCGCCGCGCCATGCCGTTTTTGCTGAGTCTCACGCTGCTGCCCGCAGCAGCGGCCAGCCGCATCACCGGCGCGCTGCGCTGGTTGTTCCAGCCAGTGCTGGCAGCGGCGCTGGTGCTGGCCTTTGTGCTGCTGCATGCTTTGGTGTTGCCAGCGGCCATGCAAGACGTGCATGGCACTTGGTCACGCCAGGACGCGCTGTTGCTGGTCGCCGGCCTGCTGCTCAGCGGTTTGTGGCATGAGCTGGGCCACACCGCAGCCTGCCGCTATTTCAATTGCCCACACGGCGCGATTGGTTTTGGCTTGTATTTTGTATTCCCTGCCTGGTATGCCGATGTCAGCAAGGCCTGGCGGCTTGCACCCCGCCAGCGCGCTGTGGTGGATTTGGGCGGGGTATATTTTCAGGCCGTGTTGCTGATTGGCATTGACGCTTATGCGCTGGCCAGCGGCAGCGTGCTGGCGCTCAAATTGGTGTGGCTGATCACCTTCACCATGTTGTTCACCTTGAACCCGGTATTCAAGTTTGATGGGTATTGGTTGCTGTCTGATTTGAGCGGTTTGCACAATTTGCACCAACGTGTGCGCAACAGTGCCGCAGCCTGGTTTGCGGCCCGGCTGGGCAGGCCAGACACAACAGCATCAAAACAGCCGGAAACCCGCCTTCAGCGCTGGATTTTGTATCCCTACACGCTATTGAGCCTGGGCTATTTCATTTACTTTGCGCTGTTTTTAGGCACTGAGCTGGCCAGCCTGGCCAGCCTTTTGCCGGCCCGCCTGGCCAGCCACAGCCAGGCCGTGGCACTGGCATGGGCAGGTTTGGGCCAAGTGCTGCGCAACGGCCTGCCGCTGCAGGACTTGCTGGCCGTGTTGGCCGCCTGCCTGCCGGTGGCCAGCCTGCTGGGCGCGCTGGTCTGGCCGCTGGTGGTGCTGGCTGCAGCCGTGTTTTTTGTGGACCGGCTGCGCCGCGTGTTGACCGAGATCACCAGCGCGGTGCTGGCTGCACGCCGCACTGGCCGCACTGGCTGACCGCAACGCGCTTGATCACCCCCCCACCCGGCCACCCGCGCCCGACCACCACCCGCCATCTGGGAGCCCCACCATGTCTTGGCCTACCCACCTTGCCGCCCGGCTCAAGCTGGTTCTGCAACCCACCGCAGTGCAGCCCACCGGCCAGACCCCTGCCGACACTGACCTGGTGCAGCAGGCGCAAACCGCACTGGGCCTGTTTTTAGGCCTATCGGATGCC
>JAYVLI010000044.1:0-5296 GCA_043759535.1 Betaproteobacteria bacterium
GCCAAAGCTGTCAAGAATGCGCAAACCGTTGCGCCGTGCCAGCAGCTCAAAATCAGCAAAGGTGCCGACCCGGATGTTGGGCGTGTCGTACCACTGGTAAGGCAGCGCCCGGGTCACCGGCATGCGGCCACGCAGCACCGACAGGCGGTTGGGCCAGTGCGCAAAATTGGGGAAGCTGAGGATGCCGGTGCGGCCTACGCGGGCGGTTTCACGCAGCATTTTTTCGGTGTTGCGCAGGTGTTGCAGCGTCTGCAGTTGCAGCACCACGTCAAAGCTGCGGTCCTCAAACAGCGCCAGCCCGTCCTCCAGGTTGAGTTGCAGCACGTTGACACCACGCTGGGCGCAAGCCAGCAGGTTGGCGTCGTCAATCTCCACACCGTAGCCGCTGCAGTTGCGGGTTTGCTGCAAGTGGGCCAGCAGAGCGCCGTTGCCGCAGCCCAGGTCCAGCACCCGGGCGCCATGGGGCACCAGGCTGGCGATCAGCGCTTGCTCGGGGGTGATGTCCATGCCGGCGCTCATACCGCAACCTCGGCCGCCACCTCGGCAGCAATGCGCTCAAACGTGGCGCGCAGCACACCGTGGTAGCGCGGGTCGTCCAGCAAAAACGCGTCGTGGCCGTGCGGCGCGTCAATTTCGGCGTAGCTCACATCAATGCGGTTATCCACCAGCGCCTTGACGAGCTCGCGGCTGCGTGCTGGCGAGAAGCGCCAGTCGGTGCTGAAGCTGATCAGCAAAAAACGTTTGCCGCGCGCGGCCAAAAACGCGGCCGACAAATCACCGCCAAACCGGCTGGCGGGGTCAAAGTAATCCAGCGCCCGGGTGATCAACAGGTAGGTGTTGGCGTCAAAGTAGTCACTGAACTTGTCGCCCTGGTGGCGCAGGTAGCTTTCGATCTGGAACTCGATGTCCTGGGTGGAGTAACCCAGCTCGGCGGCACGCAGCTCGCGGCCAAATTTCTGCTCCATCGAGTCGTCCGACAGGTAGGTGATGTGGCCAATCATCCTGGCCACCCGCAGGCCACGTTTGGGCAGCACACCGTGGGTATAAAAGTGGCCGCCGTGGAAATCGGGGTCGGTGATGATGGCGCGGCGCGCCACCTCGTTGAAGGCGATGTTTTGCGCTGACAAATTGGGCGCAGTGGCCACGGCGATGCACTCACCCACCCGGTCGGGGTGGCGCAGGGTCCAGCTCAAGGCCTGCATGCCACCCAGGCTGCCACCCAGCACCGCCGCCAACTTGGCAATGCCCAACACGTCCAGCAAGCGGGCCTGGGCGTCCACCCAGTCTTCGACCGTGACCACCGGAAAATCCGCACCCCAGGGTTGGGCCGTGGCCGGATTGATGTGGGTGGGCCCGGTGGAGCCAAAACACGAGCCCGGGTTGTTGACGCCGATGACAAAAAACCGGTCGGTGTCCAGCGGCTTGCCCGGGCCCACCAGGTTGTCCCACCAGCCTTCGCTCTTGGGCTGGCCAGCGTAGGTGCCGGCCACATGGTGGCTGGCATTGAGCGCGTGGCACACCAGCACCGCGTTGCTGCGCGCAGCATTCAGCCTGCCGTAGGTCTCAAACACCAGGTCGTAGGCCGGCAGCAGCGCACCGCTGGTCAGCGGCAGCGGGGTCTCAAAGTGCAGGGTTTGCGGCGTAACGTGCCCGAGGGAGGCCATGGTGTGTGTGTGCCTGCTGCGTGGTGGCCTGCGTGAAGCCCATGAAAAACCCGGCGCCGCTGCAAAGCGTGCTCGCCGGGTGGGGCATCACGTTTAGCGGCATTTTTAAAGCGCCCGCAATCTGGAACAAATCGGCGCTGTGGCTTTGGAGTGTAGCGTTGCAGCCAGCGCCAGCCGGCGCGCGCGCAGCGCAGTGCGCATGGCGTCAAGGCCTGCACACCACGGCCCAGCAGGCCCTATTTCAGCGCCAACACCCCATCCGCCACCGCCGCCAACTGCGCCAGCACATCGCTGCGGGTGCGGTTGTGGCCAAAGCTGGCCAGGTCTTGCGCGCGCAGGATGGGAAAGCTGTCCAGCACATGGCCAGCGTCGTCGGCGCCCAGGCCGTAGAGGTGCAGGAACAGGCCGTCCAGCGCGGCCAGCCGGCGGCGGCGGTCTTCGTCGTCCCACACAAACGGCGGCAGTGCGTGGCCGTGCGCGTCCACATGGCCCAGGTCGCGTGCAAACGGTGCCAGGTCGTGTGCGGTGTAGCTCAAGTGCAAGACCTGCTCGCGGATGAAGTCGGCGATCTTGACCGGGCCGATGTGCGCGTCAAACCGCTCGGGCGCGATGACGGGCAGTTGCTCAACGATGTACCAGTTGAGGTGGGTGGTCTGCGCCTTCTGGCGGGCGATGTAGTCAAACGCCAGGCTGTTGAGGTTGGCCAGCAGGCAGCAAGCCTGCGCCGGCTGCAGCCCATCACCAACCAGCAGCGGCAAGGTGTTGCCGGCCGCCGTGCCGGGCACGATGGCGGCGATGACGGTGCGTACATCCGTGGCGCGGGCAATGTCACGGAAGCCGATGGTCCAGTCGCGCCACTGGCTGGCCGGCACGGCACTGCGTGGCACCCAGTACTGCGGTGTGGGGTAGGCGGCAGGGTCGGCCTTGGCGGCGGCACCCAGCGCGCTGCCCGACGCGGCGTTGTGCAGGCTTTCGTCATTGACGGTGACGCTGGCATGGCGGTGGTCGTAGTGGTGGACCATGCGGCCCACGTACAGCGGCACGGCCAGGGCATCGCCGCGCAGCCAGCGCCCGGCCGCGCCCGGCACCCAACCCTGCGCCAGCAACTCATCGCGCTGCAAAAAATGCTGCGAGTCGTTGGTCATGTCAAACATGCGCTGGTACTTCACCGGCCAGATCTTGTGGTCGGGCAGCGCGCCCTGCGTGGCACTCAGCCCGCCGTGGCGCACCAGCACCGGATGCCGCTGGTACACGCCCAAGGTCAGGTCCGCATCGCGCCGCGAGCGGAAGATGGGTGCAGCGCCGGTGTTCGGGTTGACGCGGTTGAAGTCATCCACTGTCAGCACCAGTTGGCCGCCGCCCTCGTCCAGCTCGGCCAGGCTGTGCAAAAAGAAGGCACAGCGGGTTTGCGCAAAGGTGCGCGCCGGCCCACCAAACACCAGCACGCAAAACTTGAAGCGCGCATCCACATCAGCAAAAAACACCTTTTTGTTCTCAAAGTCAAACAAGGCGCCCAGCCGGCCGGTAGACGAGATGCTTTTGAAAAACACTGCCGCGCCTTTGTCAGCGGCAATGCCGCTGGGCGTGAGCAGGGCCACCAGCCCGCCCGGCCGCACCAGGCTTTGCGCCCGCTCCACAAACAGGCTGTACAGGTTGACATCGCCGCCGCCCAGCAGCGGGTAGTCACCCGACTTGGCCAGCACCCGGGCATTGGCCTCGGCGCGCTGCACCGCCTGCTGGTAGTCGGCCCACAGCGGCGCGCCGGTGTTCTCCAACACGGCAATCAGGCGCTTGCGGTCAGCGGCGCGGGGCTGGTTGGCAATGTGGGTGTCACGCTCGGCAAACCACTCCACTTGCTGCAGCTTGATGCGGTCCCACGGCGGGTTGCCCAGCACCACATCAAAACCACCACGGCCATCGGCCGCAAACACGGTGGGGAATGCTGTCCACCAGTGGAAAAACGTCTCGCGCTGGGCCAGCGCACGGCAGCGGGCCATCAGGGCGTTGGCCTCGACGATGCCCGGGCCTTTGCCCGCCAGCGTGCCGGTGGCCAGCAACTCCACCAGGTTGCGGCCGGGGGAGATCAACTCGGCCAGGCCGGCGCGGGTGGCCTCAGGGTTGCCGGCATCCACCAACCGGGCCAGCTTGCTGGCGCCAGTCACCGGCCAACCCGGCAGCAGCCAGCGCAGGGCGCGCCAAAAATCCAGCAGGGCGTGCAGCGGCGCGGTGCGGGCGTCAGCCTCGGTGGCCAGGCGTTTGGATTCACGCGCTTCGGCAATGTCCACATCGGTCAGGTCGGCCACCTGGGCCAGGCCACGGGCAGCGCTGCCCAGGCGCTCCAGCTCAGTCTGGTTGAACAACATGCCCAGCGCGGCCAGATCAGCCCGCACCGCCGGCAGGCGCTCACCGTGCAGGCTGTCGCCCAGCTTGAGGTGGTGGTCTAAAAAGCTGAGCGGTGCGCCCACGGTGAAGGTGTGCAGCCACAGCGCGGTTTTGGCCAGCTCCACCGCCATCGGGTTTTTGTCCACGCCGAAGATGGTTTTCTTCAAGATCATGCGGCGCACGATGTGCCGGTCATCCAGCTGGGCGTCGGTCACGGCCCAACCGTGCGCGCTGGCGGTGGCCCGGATGCTGCGCCGGATGTGGGCGATGCGGGCGATCACCGGGCTCTCCCACGGCCGGCCACGCTCGACCAGATGCGCCGCCCAGGGCTGGCGGTTGACCAGTGCGCTGGCGTGGCTGGCGGCCTCCAGCACCCGGTCGGCCAGGTCGTCCACCAGTGCCACCAAAAAATGGCCGCTGCCCATGGCGGGGTCGCAGACGGTGAGTTGCAGAATTTGCGTGGCGGGGTCGATGGCGTCACGTTGGCCGGCTTCGGCGTGGCCGTCCAGCCGGTTCCAAAGCGGCTCGGTGAGTGTGCTGCGCCTGGCCCAGCCTGCGATTGCCTCGTCAAACCGGGCAATGCGCTCAGCCGCCAGGGTGCCCACCGATTCCCGCAGGATCAGCCGCACCAGATCGTCGTGGGTGTAATAACTGCCCGAGACCTTGCGCGCAAAGCTGGCCGGGCGGGCGACGATGCGGTCGATCTCCGGCAGCTCACGGTCGTGGTAGCTGTTGGCGGCCTGCACCTCATGCACCAGGCTGTAGTCCAGCAAGCGCTCATAGATGCTGCCAAGGTGCGAGACCGACAGATCGCGGTAGTTGATCCAGCCGCGCAACAGATCTTCAGTGCGGCGCGACAGCGCGTCGATGATGGGCGCCATCACCGCGTCAGGCACGCGGGTGCGCTCCAGCAGTGGGGCGCGGGCACGCTCAAACAGGCCGCCGTTGTAGGCCGGCATGCCCACCGCGTCGTCGCCCTCGCCGATCAGCAAGAACACGCCTTGCAGGCCGCGCCAGATGTTGTCCAGCCGGGTGGAATACACCTTGCCGGCATCGATGCCGTCACGCATCCGCTCGCGCAGCGCCCGCACGCTGTAGGGCGCATAACGCGGGTCATGGGCGGGCAGCAGCAGGCGGTCTTCGGCGTAAAACAAAAACAGCAGCCGGTAGAGCAGGATCAGGGTGGATTCACGCACCTCGTCCAGGTAAGCAGCGGTGTACTGCTGGCGGGTGTAACTGCCGTAGCCCAC
>JAYVLI010000045.1:0-67739 GCA_043759535.1 Betaproteobacteria bacterium
CTCTTGTACCTGTTCATCGCACATGACCTGGCGGTGGTCAAACACATTGCCGACCGGGTGGCGGTGATGTATCTGGGCAAGCTGGTGGAAGTGGCCGACAAGCACAGCCTGTTTGCCCGGCCGCTGCACCCTGACACCCAGGCCTTGCTGTCGGCCATCCCCCGGCCGCAGCCGGGCTTGTTGCGCCAACGCAGCCTGCTGCCAGGCGATGTGCCCAGCGCGATGAAGCCGCCCAGCGGTTGCCGTTTTCATACCCGCTGCGTGCATGCCCAAGACCGCTGCCGCACTGAAGAACCCGCACTGCGCGAGGCCGCACCTGAGGCCGCACCTGGCCACCGCGTGGCCTGCCACTTCTTTGAGGTGCTGCCCCGGCCGGTGGACGCCCAAGCCAGCGCTTGATTGCCAATCTGAGCGGCGTCATGCCGCAACAGGATGCTTCCATCGGATCGTTGCCGCAGCTACCCTCCGGATGACGGCCCGTGACACCGTTGAGGCCCCAGGCGCATGGGTGGCCGAGGCAGCCCAGGCCGCCGAATGGCATTCCACCGATTTGCAAGCACAGAACATCACGCGAAAGGCCAACCCCATGCCACTGCAGTTGGCGTTTGACGACACGGGCACCGGCCCGCCAGTGCTCATCCTGCATGGCTTGTTGGGGTCCAGCAGCAACTGGCGCTCGGTGGCCCGGGCGCTGGCGCCGCAGCACCGGGTGCTCAGTGTTGATTTGCGCAACCACGGCGCGTCGCCCTGGGCCGACAGCATGGCCTATGCCGACATGGTGGCCGATGTGTTGGCCTTGATGCAAGCCCAAGGCCTGCAGCAGCCGGTGCTGGTGGGCCACAGCATGGGCGGCAAAACAGCGATGGCCTTGGCGCTGTTGCAGCCCAGCGCCATCAGCGGCCTGGTGGTGGTGGACATTGCGCCGGTGGCCTACGCTGACCGCATGACGCACTATGTGCAAGCCATGGGCGGCATTGACACGGCTGCGCTGGCCAGCCGCACGGCCGCGCAAAGCCTGCTGGCCGCGCTGGTGCCTGACCCGGGCGTGGTGGGCTTTTTGCTGCAAAACCTGGTCAGCCGCAACGACCATTTTGATTGGCGCCTGAACCTGGCGGCCATCGGCATGGCGGTGCCGCAGCTCAGTGGTTTTCCACCCGAGTTGCTGGGCCGGCGTTACAGCGGGCGGGCCACGTTGATCTACGGCACCCGGTCCGATTACGTGTCGCCGGCAGACGCGGCCCGGTTTGTGGCGCTGTTTCCAAAAGCCCATTTGCAGCCAATAGAAGGTGCCGGCCATTGGGTGCATGCCGACAAACCTGTGGAGTTCATCGCGGCGCTGAAACAGGCTGTGGCGGCCGCCTGAGCCTTTGCAGCGCCTGTCCGCTGAAAAACACATCCACGCAGCCGTTTCACACAGCCGTCCACACACCTGTCCACCCCAGGAGCAACCATGGCAGACACACTGCGCGACGCGGCGCTGGACGACCACCGGTGTGCAACATGAGCCACGCTGCAGGCAGTGGGGGCACACGCCACCGGGTCGTCATCGTCGGCGGTGGTGCCGGTGGGCTGGAACTGGCAACACGCCTGGGTGACACCCTGGGCAAAAAAGGCCAGGCCGACATCACCTTGATCGACTGTGGTCGCACCCATGTCTGGAAACCCAAGCTGCACGAGATTGCCGCCGGCAGCATGGACATGGCCGCGCATGAGGTGGGCTATTTGGCGCAATCGCACTGGCACCATTTCCGCTACCGGGCGGGCGCAATGGTGGGGCTGGACCGTGAGCGGCGTGAAGTCAAGGTGGCGCCGTTTGTGGACGACAACGGCGAAGTGGTGACACCCCAACGGGTGTTTGGCTACGACACCCTGGTGATTGCCATTGGCAGCCAGAGCAATGACTTTGGCACGCCCGGTGTGGCCCAGCATGCAATGAAGCTGGAGTCGTCCGCTGACGCCCAGCGTTTCCATGCCCGGCTGGTGAATGCCTGCATCCGTGCGCAGGCCCAGGCCACACCGCTGCGGCCTGAGCAATTGCATGTGGCCATCATCGGTGCCGGTGCCACCGGGGTGGAGTTGGCCGCTGAGCTGCACCGCACCACCCGCGAGATGGTGGCTTACGGGCTGGACCAGGTGGACGCCAACAAAGACATCCAGGTCAGCGTGATCGAGGCTGCGCTGCGGGTGTTGCCGGCGCTGCCGCCGCGCCTGTCTGAGGCCACTGAAGCGTTGCTGCGCAAGATTGGCGTGGCGGTGTACACCGATGCCAGGGTGGCCGAGGTGCTGCCCAGCGGTGTGCGGCTGGGTGACGGCCGGGTGCTGCCGGCCGAGCTGGTGGTGTGGGCGGCCGGTGTCAAAGCACCTGATTTTTTGAACGGCATTGCCGGGCTGGAGAGCAACCGCATCAACCAGCTGGTGGTGCGGCCCACACTGCAAACCAGCCGCGACGACAACATTTTTGCCCTGGGCGATTGTGCCGCCTGCCCCTGGCCCGAGGCCAATGGGGGCAAGGGCGGTTTTGTGCCGCCCCGGGCGCAAGCCGCGCACCAGCAGGCGTCCCACATGGTGGGCCAGGTCAAACGCCGGCTGGCCCAGCAAGGTTTGACAGACTACCGCTACCGCGACTTTGGCTCACTCGTCTCGCTGGGTGAATACAGCACGGTCGGCAACATGATGGGCGGCTTGATGGGCGGCAGCTTGATGGTGGAGGGCTTGTTTGCCAAGCTGATGTATGTCTCGCTCTACAAGCTGCATGAGCTGGCCTTGCACGGTGCGGTCAAGGTCAGCCTGGACACCCTGGCCCGCCTGATCGTGCGCCGCACCGAGCCGCATGTGAAGCTGCATTAGCGGCCACCGATGTCATCAACGCAGCACCGCGACACCGCCCAACAACCCAATCGCGCAAAACCACAGCAGACCGGTCTTGCCGCGATCAAACCAACCGACTGGACAGGCATGGACTCCTTGACCCTGGCGCGTGTGCAGTTTGGTGCCAACATCACCTTCCACATCCTGTTTCCCACCATCAGCATTGCGCTGGCCTGGGTGCTGCTGTTTTTCCGCTGGCGGTGGCTCAAGACCCATGACGCGCCCTGGCTGGCCGCCTACCGCTTCTGGACCAAGGTGTTTGCACTGACCTTTGCGCTGGGCGTGGTCAGCGGCATCACCATGAGTTTTCAGTTTGGCACCAACTGGCCGGGCTTCATGGAGCGGGTGGGCAACATTGCCGGTCCGCTGCTGGGTTATGAGGTGCTGACCGCGTTTTTTTTGGAAGCCGGCTTTTTGGGCGTGATGCTGTTTGGCCATGGCCGGGTGGGTGAGCGCATCCACCTGATGGCCACCTGCTTTGTTGCGTTTGGCACCACGCTCAGCGCGTTCTGGATCCTGGCGCTCAACTCCTGGATGCAGACACTGGCCGGGTACGGGGTGATTGACGGCGTCTTCCATGTGCGCAGTTGGCTGGAGGTGGTCTTCAACCCGTCCTTCCCCTACCGCTTTGCCCACATGCTGCTGGCCTCCGCCTTGACCTGCGCGTTTTTGCTGGCCGGTTTGTCGGCCTCGCAGTTGCTCAAAGGTGCAGCCCACAGTGCGGCGCCCCGGGTGCTGCGGGTGGGCTTGACCCTGGCCGCAGCCGCCATCCCGGTGCAAATTTTTGTGGGTGACCTGCATGGCCTCAACACCCTGCAGCACCAGCCACAAAAAATTGCCGCAATGGAAGGTGTGTGGGCCACCGAACGTGGCGCACCGCTGCTGCTGTTTGCCGTGCCGGACGGTGCGCAGCGCCGCAACCACTTTGAAGTCGCCATCCCCAAAGTGGCCAGCTTGATCCTGACCCACAGCGCTGAGGGTGAGATCAAAGGCCTCAATGATTTTCCCAACGCCCACCCGCCGGTGCTGATGGTGTTTTGGGCTTTTCGCGTGATGGTGGGCACCGGGCTGCTGATGCTGGCCAGCAGTTGGCTGGGTTTGTTGTTGTACCGCCGTGCCGGTTGGCAGGCGCAGCGCCTGCCGCGGCCGCTGCTGTGGCTGTTGGCGGGCATGACGTTTTCAGGCTGGCTGGCGACGGTGGCCGGTTGGTGGGTGACGGAAATTGGCCGCCAACCCTTCATCGTCTACGGCCTGATCCGCACGGCGGATGTGGCGTCGGCCACCGCCGCGCCGCTGATTGCGCTGTCGCTCTTGATGTACTTGACGCTGTACCTGGCGCTGATCGTGGCCTATGCGGGGGTGCTCAAGTACATGGCCGGCAAGCCGGACCTGGAACACACCGAACCGGCTTTGCCATCCGAAGCAGCATCTGCAAGTGCCACGCGCTTGCAAGGCAGCACACCATGACCGTGATGTCGTCTGACCAGGCCCTGCCCGTCATCTTCATGGCGCTGATGGGCTTGTCCATGCTGATCTACGTGATCAGTGACGGTTACGACCTGGGCGTGGGCATGCTGATGCACCGCGCCACACCGGCCGAGAAGGACGTGATGATCGCGTCCATCGGCCCGTTCTGGGACGCCAATGAAACCTGGCTGGTGCTGGGCATCGGCATCTTGTTGATTGCCTTTCCCAAAGCCCACGGCCTGGTGCTGGGTGCGTTGTATTTGCCCGTCACCCTGATGCTGATTGGCCTGACCTTGCGCGGCGTGGCGTTTGACTTTCGTGTCAAAGCCAAAGACAGCCACAAAACCACCTGGGACCGGCTGTTTTTTGCCGGCTCCGCCTTGGCATCCGCCGCCCAGGGTTGGATGTTGGGGCGGTATGTCAGCGGTTTTGGCAGTGGCTGGAACCACCCGCTGTTTGCCGCAGCCATCGCTGTGGCGCTGCCCATGGCGTATGTGTTGCTGGGCGCCACCTGGCTGATCATGAAGACCGACGGTGCGCTGCAGCAGCGCGCCGTCGATTGGGCCCGCACAGCCTGGGCGCCCATGGTGGGCGGCATGCTGCTGATCTCCATGGCCACGCCGTGGATCAGCGCCACCGTGCGGGCGCGCTGGTTTGTGCTGCCCGAGTTCATTGCGCTGTCCGCCATTCCGTTGATGACCGGCCTGGCCTTGCTGGCGGTGCGGCTGCTGTTGGGCACCCGCATCGTGCGCGAGCCGGTGGCCTGGTTGCCGTTTGTGCTGCTGGTGCTGGTGTTTGTGCTGGGCTTTTTGGGCCTGGCCTACAGCATCTATCCGTTTGTGGTGATTGACCAATTGACCATCTGGCAAGCCGCCAGCAGCCCGGCCGCGCTCAAGGCCATCTTGATCGGGGTGTGCATCTCGGTGCCGGCCATTGCCGGCTACACCGTGTTTTCATACTGGGTGTTCCGCGGCAAGGCCGGTGACCTGCGTTACGCCTGAGGTTTGCACGCCGCCCCGCCGGCATGGCTTGCCGGCGGGGCGGCGGTGATGCTGACACGACAACAAAGCGCGGTAGCGCTGTCATCTGCCTAGAATGGCGCATGGCTCTTGACCCCGCTGCCCCCCGCAAATCCCGCCGCGGCAGTGGTGCTGTCACCTTGCATGACGTGGCCAAACTGGCGGGTGTGGCGCCCATCACCGCGTCCCGCGCGCTCAACACGCCAGGCCAGGTGTCGGCGGAGGTGCTCAAAAAAGTCAGTGAAGCGGTGGCCCGCACCGGTTATGTGCCCAACCGGCTGGCCGGTGGGCTGGCGTCCACCCGCAGCCGGCTGGTGGCAGCGGTGGTGCCCACCATCTCTGGCCCGGTGTTTTTGGAAACCGTGCAATCGCTGACCGAAGCGCTGGCCGAGCAGGGCTACCAGCTGATGCTGGGCCAGGCCGGTTACGCCGGCAACCGGGAGGACGCGCTGCTGGACGCCATCATCGGCCGCCGGCCGGACGGCATTGTGCTCACCGGCATCCTGCACTCCGACCAAGGCCGGCGCCGCCTGCTGGCCTCCGGCATTCCGGTGGTGGAGACCTGGGACTTGACGCCCACACCCATTGACATGCTGGTGGGGTTCTCGCATGTGAAGGTGGGCCGGGCGGTGGCGGCGTTTTTGCACGCCAAGGGCAGGCGCCACCTGGCCGTGGTGGCGGGTGATGATGAACGCGCCAGCCGCCGGCTGGATGCCTTCCGGGCAGCAGCCGGGGCGCTGGGCTTGCCGCCCGTGCAGCAGGTGGTGGTGCCCGCGCCTACCACGCTCAAAAGTGGCCGCCGCGCGCTGGCTGAGCTGCTGCAGGCCACCCCGGCCATCGACGCGGTGTTTTGCAGCTCTGACCTGTTGGCGCTGGGTGTGCTGACGCAGGCCCAGGCCTGCGGCGTGCCCGTGCCCGGCCGGCTGGCCGTGGTGGGCTTTGGTGACCTTGAATTTGCCGCTGACCTGCACCCGGCCTTGACCACGGTGCATATCAACGGCGCGGCAATAGGCCGCCAGGCCGCGCAGTTCATCGTGGACCGGGCCGAGGGCCGCAGCGTGGCGCAGCGGGTCATCGACATCGGCTTCTCGATCATCGACCGCCAAAGCACCTGAGGCGGCAGCGCTGTCAGCTCTGGGCCGAGGGTGCTCCGCCTGGCTGCGACTCGGGCAAACCCTTAGACCGCAGCACTTGAAGCGAGCCACTGGCAGGGCTACCATTTCGGCCGTGATTGGTAGCGCTACCTTGCATTGTTGTGCGTTCTATCTGCGCCCAGGATCGCGCCCCTGCCACCTCATCTTTGAGACATGCCCATGAAAACGCTGCTGACTGCCATTGCATTCACCTTGGTCGCCGCCGCCGGCAGCCCGGCTCAGGCCCAAGCCTGGCCGGCCAAGCCGGTGACGCTGCTGGTGCCGTTTCCGCCCGGTGGGTCAACCGACATGATTGCCCGCACCTTGGCACCGAAGCTGCAAGAAAAGCTGGGCGGCGCCTTCATCGTGCAAAACCAGGCCGGGGCAGGGGGCACCGTGGGTGCTGCGGCAGCCAAGCGGGCAGCGCCCGATGGTTACACCGTGTTTGTGTCCTCACTGGGCCCGTTTGTGATCGGGCCGCACCTGGTCAAAAGCCCGGGTTACGACCCGCTGAAAGACTTTGACTACATCACCGTGGCGGTGCAGGCGCCCAATGTGCTGGCCGTGCCTGCCAACTCACCGCACAAAAGCATGGCCGATGTGCTGGCCTTCCACAAGGCCAACCCCGCCAAGATGAGTTTTGCCAGCGCCGGCAACGGCACCAGCGACCACCTGACGGCCGAGTTGTTTTGGCAGATGACCGGCACCAGCGGTCTGCACATCCCCTACAAAGGCGGCGCGCCGGCCATGTCGGATTTGCTGGGCGGCCAGGTGGACGCCAGCTTCATGAACATCAACACCGGCATCACCAACATCAAGGCCGGCAAGCTGCGCGCGTTGGCCGTCACCAGTGCCAAACGCTCAGCCCTGCTGCCCGATGTGCCCACACTGGAAGAAGCCGGCATCAAAGGCGCCACCGTCAACTCGTGGCAAGCCTTTGCCGCGCCCAAAGGCTTGCCCGCAGACATCAAGACCAAGTTGCATGAAGCGCTGGTGGCCGGGCTGAATGACCCGCAGATCAAGGCCAAGCTGGTTGAGTTGGGCTTTGAGATTGTGGGCAATACCCCCGAGCAATTTGCGGCGTTCCAGGCCACCGAATTTGCGCGTTGGAAAAAGGTGATTGAGGTCGGCAAGATCACCGCCGATTGAGGGCACCGGGACAAACTGCCATGACCATTTCCGCCACGCCCACGATCACCGCGCTGCGGGTCATCCCGGTCGCCGGGCGCGACAGCATGCTGCTCAACCTGAGCGGCGCGCACAGCCCGTTTTTTACCCGCAACCTGCTGGTGCTGACCGACAGCGCCGGCAACACCGGTGTGGGTGAGGTGCCGGGTGGCGAGAAGATCCGCCAGACTTTGGAGGACGCACGTGCGCTGATCGTTGGCCAGCCGCTGGGTTCACAACAGCGCTTGCTGCAAAGTGTGCAATGCCAGTTTGCTGACCGCGACGCAGGCGGCCGCGGCCTGCAGACGTTTGACTTGCGCACCACCATCCACGCCGTCACCGCCATTGAATCCGCCTTGCTGGACCTGCTGGGCCAGCACCTGGATGTGCCGGTGGCGGCCCTGCTGGGCGAGGGTCAGCAGCGTGACGCGGTGGAGATGCTGGGGTACCTGTTTTTCATCGGCGACAAAGCAAAAACGAACCTTCCGTATGTTGGAAACGACAACAGCGAACCTGCCGCCGACAACGCCTGGTTCAGCCGCCGCCACGAGGCCGCGCTCACTCCTGACGCGGTGGTGCGCCTGGCCGAAGCCGCCTACGAGCGCTACGGCTTCAACGACTTCAAACTCAAAGGTGGGGCGCTGCGGGCTGAAGAAGAAATTGAGGCGGTGCAAGCCCTGCACGCCCGCTTCCCACAAGCCCGTGTCACGCTGGACCCGAATGGCGGTTGGTTGCTGAAAGACGCCATCCGCCTGATGCGGGATTTGCGCGGTGTGGTGGCCTACGCCGAAGACCCGTGCGGCGCAGAAGACGGCTTCTCGGGCCGTGAGGTGATGGCCGAGTTCCGTCGCGCCACCGGCCTGCCCACCGCCACCAACATGGTGGCCACCGACTGGCGGCAACTGAGCCATGCCTTGTCGCTGCAGTCGGTGGATATCCCACTGGCCGACCCGCACTTCTGGACCATGGCAGGCAGTGTGCGGGTGGCGCAAACCTGCCGCGATTGGGGCCTGACCTGGGGCTCCCATTCCAACAACCATTTTGATGTGTCGCTGGCCATGTTCACCCACGTGGGCGCGGCTGCACCGGGGCGTGTCACGCCACTAGACACTCACTGGATCTGGCAAGACGGCCAGCGCCTGACCAAAGACCCGCTGCAAATTGTGGGCGGCCATGTGCAAGTGCCCAAAAAGCCCGGTCTGGGGGTGGAACTGGACATGGTGGAGGTGGAAAAAGCCCACCAGCTCTACCTGCAGCACGGCCTGGACGCGCGTGATGACGCGATGGCCATGCAATACCTGATCCCCGGCTGGGCCTTCAACCCCAAGCGCCCAGCACTTGACCGTTGAACAAAGGACTTCTCATGCAACTCGGATTCATTGGTTTGGGCATCATGGGCACACCCATGGCGCTGCACCTCATCAACGCCGGCCACCAGGTGTTTGTGCAAACCCGTGGCACCCTGCCGCAGGCCATTGCCGCCAGCACCGCCAAGCCCTGTGCCAACGCGGCCGAGGTGGCACGCAAGGCCCAGGTCATCTTCATGGTGGTGCCCGACACCCCCGATGTGGAGGCCGTGCTGTTTGGTGAGCAAGGCATTGCCACTGGCCTGCAGGGCAGCACAGGCGCACGCAAAATCGTGGTGGACATGAGCTCCATCTCGCCCATGGCCACCAAGGCCTTCTCGGCCAAGATCACTGCGCTGGGCGCCGATTACATCGACGCGCCGGTCTCGGGCGGTGAGGTGGGCGCCAAAGCCGCATCGCTGACCATCATGTGTGGCGGCTCGCAAGCGGTGTTTGACGCCGTGCTGCCCTTGCTGCAACTGATGGGCAAAAACATCACGCTGGTGGGTGGCAATGGTGACGGCCAGACCACCAAGGTGGCGAATCAGATCATCGTGGCGCTCAACATTGCGGCCGTGGGCGAGGCGCTGCTGTTTGCCAGCAAGGCCGGCGCTGACCCGGCCAAAGTGCGGCAGGCGCTGATGGGCGGTTTTGCGTCCAGCCGCATTCTGGCGGTGCATGGTGAACGCATGATCAAGCGCACCTTTGCACCGGGTTTCCGCATCAAGCTGCACCAGAAGGATTTGAACCTGGCCTTGCAGGGCGCACGGGAGTTGGGTGTGGCGTTGCCGCAAACCGCCGGCGCGGCGCAATTGATGCAAGCCTGCGCGGCCAACGGTTTGGCCGACCTGGACCACTCCGCGCTGGTGCAGGCGCTGGAGCTGATGGCCGGCCATGCGGTGGCGCAGGGCTGAGCCGGTATGCACGGCGCCAGCAACCCAGCCAGCCAAACCGCGCTGCTGCGCGCCATGTTTGACGCTGCTGTGGCGGCAGCCCAGCCCGCGCTGTGCCTGCCCGCGCACCTGCCGGCCCCACCCAAAGGCCGCGCAATAGTCATCGGTGCCGGCAAGGCATCTGCGGCCATGGCGCGGGCGCTGGAGGACCACTGGCCTGGCCCGCTGGAGGGCCTGGTGATCACGCGTTATGGGCATGAGTTGCCCTGCCAGCGCATTGAGATCGTGCAGGCCGCGCACCCGGTGCCCGATGCGGCCGGGCTGCAAGCGGCACAGCGCATCCAGCAACTGGTCAGCGGCCTGACGGCTGATGACCTGGTGATTGCGCTGATCTCGGGTGGCGGCTCGTCGCTGTTGGTGGCGCCTGCTGCGGGCCTCACGTTGGCCGACAAACAAGCGGTGAACACCGCCTTGCTGGCCAGTGGCGCCAGCATTGCCGAGATGAACTGCGTGCGACGCCACTTGTCGTCGCTCAAAGGTGGGCGCTTGGCGGCAGCCTGCCATCCGGCCCGGGTGCTCACCTTGCTGATCTCGGATGTGCCGGGCGATGACCCGATCAACATTGCGTCCGGCCCCACCGTGGCCGACCCCACATGCTGCGCTGACGCACTGGCCATCATTGACCGTTACCACATCACCGTGGCACCCGCCGTACGCACGCTGTTGCAAACAGGGCAGGGTGAATCCATCAAGCCGGGCGATGTGCGTTTGGCCGGCGCCAGCACCCGCATGATCACCGCGCCCCAAACCGCGCTGGAGGCCGCTGCCCAGGTGGCCCGTGCCGCCGGCTACACGCCGCACATCCTGGGCGATAGCCTGGAGGGTGAAGCGCGTGACCTGGGCAAGGCGCTGGCCGGCATCAGCCGCCAGGTGGTGGTCCACGGCCAGCCCTTTACACCACCTTGTGTGTTGCTGTCGGGTGGCGAAACCACGGTGACCTTGCGAGGCACTGGCCGGGGCGGCCGCAATGTGGAATTTTTGCTGGCTCTGGGTGTGGCGCTGGACGGTTTGCCCGGCGTGTGGGCCCTGGCCGGGGATACCGACGGCGTGGACGGCGCCGAGGAGATTGCCGGGGCTACGTTGAGCCCCAACAGCCTGGCTCGCGCTTGGGGCTTGGGGCTGAACCCCCGCGCCAGCCTGGACAACAACGACGGCCACGGGTTTTTTCAAGCGCTGGGCGATGCGGTGATCACCGGCCCCACGTTGACCAATGTGAATGACTTTCGCGCCATCGTCATTGACGTTGCGGCCAAGCCCTGATCCGTACTGACCCACAACATACAACGGAGACAGACCATGCAAAACCACCGCAACAGCAGCCGCCGCAGCTTTTTGCACATCGCCGCCGGCACCAGCTTGGCAGCACTCAGTGGCCTGGCCGGCGCGCAATCGTTTGACTTCAAACCCAACCAGCGTTACCCCGACCCGTCGGTGCAGGTCCTGGACCCCAGCTTCCCCAAATACCGCATCGACAGCAGCACGGTGGAGCAGGTGGGCAGTGGCATGCGCTGGGCCGAGGGGCCGGTGTACTTTCCTGAAACGGCGGCCGGCGCGGGGGCTATCTGCTGGTCAGCGACATCCCCAACAACCGCACCATGAAATACAGCGAGAAAGACGGCACGTTCAACGTCTTCCGCGCCAATGCCAATGACGCCAACGGCAATGCACGTGACCGCCAGGGTCGGCTGGAGACCTGTGAACATTCAGTCACCCGCCGCATCACCCGCACCGAGCGGGACTGCAAAATCACGGCGGTGCTGCCCGACCTGGTCAACCCCAACGGCCTGGCGTTTTCACCGGACGAGCGTCAGCTCTACATCGTTGAATGGAAGGGCACACCCAACCGCAGCCTGTGGCGTTATGACGTGGGCACGGATGGCACCACGCTGTCCGACAAAACCAAGTTCATCGACGCCGCCAACCAAGGCGCGCTGGACGGCTTCCGCATCGACCTGGACGGAAACCTGTGGTGCGGCTGGGGCAGCAATGGCGCTTTGCAGGCTGGGCCGACCGAGCTTGGCGCGGCTGCCGGTCGCAAGGTCTACCTGCCCAAAGGCAAGCCGGAGGACTTGGACGGGGTGATGGTCTTCAACCCACAGGGCAAGGCCCTGGCCCATCTCCGCCTGCCTGAACGCTGCGCCAATCTGACGTTTGGCGGATAAAAAAACAACCGGCTCTGCATGGCCAGTTGCCGTTCGGTGTGTGCCTTGTCTGTTGAATCGTCCGGCGCGGTTTGATGGCCTGTTTGACTGACCGATTGCCTGTTTGATTGACTGCAAGTTTTTGAGCGAAAGCCCCGCATGACCCAAGCCAACACCACCCGCCGCGCTGCACTGGCCTCATTGGTCATCACTGCCGCCATTGCCACCGGCGCCTTGTCTGCCGCACCCGCTGCACCGGCGGCCGCTGACCTGTCGGGCACACCCATCCGCCTGATCGTGCCGTATCCCGCCGGTGGTTCGTCAGACATCATTGCCCGCTCCATTACCAACCACTTGGCGCAAGGCCTGGGCACCACTGTGGTGGTGGAAAACAAAGTGGGCGCCAACGGCAACATTGGCGCTGACCTGGTGGCCAAGGCACCGCCTGACGGCCACACCCTGTTGCTGGCCGATGTGCGGGCGCTGGCCATCAGCCCGGCGATCTACACCAAGCTGGGGTTCGACCCGTCCAAGGACATGCAGGCAGTGGCCATGCTGGCTTATTCACCGCATTTGCTGGTGGTGCATCCGGATGTGCCTGCCAACACTCTGGCCGAGCTGGTGGCGCTGTCCAAAACCAAGCTGCTGTCATTTGCCGTGCCGGCCATCGGCAGCGCGGGCCATTTGGCGGGTGTGCTGCTGCAAGAGCGCACCCAGGCCAAGTGGGACTACGTGCCCTACAAAGGCGGCTCACAGGCCATCAACGACACCATTGCCGGCCAGACCCAGGTGCTGATGAATGGCATGCTGGCCACGCTGCCTTTTGTACAGGCCAAGCGGCTCAAGATTCTGGCCGTGTCCAAGCCCACCCGGGTGGCGCTGCTGGCCAATGTACCCACCATCGCCGAGACACAGCCGGGGTTCGAATCCGGCACTTGGCAAGGCGTGATGGCGCCCAAAGGCCTGCCGCCTGCGGTGCTGGCCCGCATCTCGGCCGAGCTGCTGCGGGTCATCCGCTTGCCCGTGGTGCGTGAGCAATTGGTGGGGCAGGGCGCTGAGGTGTCCACCATGGCGCCGGCCGATTTCAGCCGTTGGTTTGAGGCCGAGCGCAAGACCTGGGCGGCGGTGGTGGTCAAGGCCGGTGTCAAGCTGGATTAAAAACACGGCGGCCCACCCCAATGGCATGCATTCCGGAGTTGACGATGTCTGAAGCCCTCCCGCTTGCCGCCGCCAGCGCCAAACCGCCGCTGACCATTCGCATGCACCCGCAGGACAACGTGGCCATCGTCGCCAATGACGGTGGCCTGGGCGCCGGTGTGGTGCTGGACAGCGGCCTGGTGCTGCGCGACCGGGTGCCACAAGGCCATAAAGTGGCGTTGGTGGATTTGGCGGCCGGTGCAGCAGTGCAGCGCTACGGCATCCTCATCGGCTATGCGCTCAAACCCATCCCGGCCGGCAGCTTGGTGCATGAGCGCCTGCTGCAAATGCCCGACGCACGGGGCTTGGACAACTTGCCCATCTGCACCAACAAGCCCGCGCCGTTGCCACCGCTTGAGGGTTACAGCTTTCAGGGCTTCCGCAATGCCGATGGTTCGGTGGGCACCCGCAACATTCTGGCCATCACCACCACAGTGCAGTGTGTGGCGGGCGTGGTTGGCTTTGCGGTGCAGCGCATCAAGGCCGAATTGCTGCCGCGTTTCCCCAACGTGGACGACGTGGTGGGCCTGGAGCACAGCTACGGCTGCGGTGTGGCCATTGACGCCCCCGGCGCCGAAATCCCCATCCGCACCCTGCGCAACATCAGCCTCAACCCCAACTTTGGCGGTGAGGTGATGGTGGTCAGCCTGGGCTGCGAAAAACTGCAGCCCGAGCGCTTGTTGCCACCGGGCTCGTTCTCCATCGTCGATGAACGCAGCGTGGCCGACGTGGGTGCCAGCGCTGACACTCCACTCGACGTGGTGTGCCTGCAAGACGACGCGCATGTGGGCTTCATGAGCATGGTGCAGTCCATCATGGCCACCGCGCAATTGCACCTGGAGCGCCTCAACGCCAGAACCCGCGAGACCGTGCCGGCCAGTGAACTGGTGGTGGGTGTGCAGTGCGGCGGCAGTGATGCGTTCTCAGGTGTCACCGCCAACCCAGCCGTGGGCTTTTGCACTGATTTGCTGGTGCGGGCCGGTGCCAGCGTGATGTTCTCCGAGACCACCGAGGTGCGTGATGGCATTGACCAACTCACCGCCCGCGCCAGCACTCCCGAAGTGGCCCAGGCCATGGTCCGCGAGATGGCCTGGTATGACGCCTACCTGCAGCGTGGCCAGGTGGACCGCAGTGCCAACACCACACCGGGCAACAAAAAAGGCGGGCTGTCCAATATCGTGGAGAAGGCGATGGGGTCCATCGTCAAGTCCGGCACGGCGCCCATCAGCAATGTGTTGGCACCCGGCGACAAGCTCAAGGCCAAAGGCCTGACTTACGCCGCCACACCGGCCAGTGATTTCATCTGCGGCACCCTGCAATTGGCTGCCGGCATGAACCTGCATGTGTTCACCACCGGCCGCGGCACACCCTATGGCCTGGCCGCCGTGCCGGTGATCAAGGTGGCCACCCGCACTGATTTAGCACGGCGCTGGCACGACCTGATGGACGTGAATGCCGGCGCAATCGCCGACGGCAGCGCCAGCATTGAAGACGTGGGCTGGCAGTTGTTCCACTTGATGCTGGACGTTGCCAGCGGCCGCAAAAAAACCTGGGCCGAGCAGTGGAAGTTGCACAACGCGCTGGTGTTGTTCAACCCGGCGCCGGTGACTTGATGGGTGGTTTGGTCAATACCGGCCTATTGCTCATCCGATTGCCCCTCCGGTTGCCCGCCCGCTTGCCCAACCCAATACCCACCAGATGGATGCAAAGGTGTGGTGAATGCCGGCCATCATTGCGACGCCGACATTCTAATGCAGGCATTAGACTTGTGCTCTCTTCAATCCGAAAGGTTTCTTGATGGCCACACTCGCCGCAATTGAAAAGCAGATCGCCGCACTCCAGAAAAAAGCAGCTGCCCTGCGCAAAGCCGATTTGTCGGCGGTTGCTGCCAAGGTCAAGGCGCTGATTGCACAACACGGTTTGTCGGCAGACGATTTGGGCCTGACGGGCAAGCCTGCGGGCAAGGTCAAACCAGTGGCAACACGCCGCAAATCACCGGCGGCCAAACCGTCGGGTATTCCCAAATACCAAGATCCGGCATCCGGCAAAACCTGGACGGGTATTGGTAAACCACCGGCCTGGATTGCCGGCGCAAAAAATCGCGACGCTTTTTTGATTGGCGCCAAACCACAGGCCGCCGCTGCGCCGGCTGCCGCCCCGGCCGCAAAAAAGCCCAAGGCCCGCAAAGCCGCACCGGCTGCAGTGCCTGCCGCCGCAGCCGCGCCGGTCAAAAAAGCCAGCCGCCGCGCCAAAGCTGCAGCACCCGAGACCGCCGCCGCACCCGCTGCAGCACGCGGCTGATTGGGCCGGTGACGCTGGCCGGCCTTGGCGGCCGGCAAGCCGGGCCAGTGTTGCGGATGACCACCTGCAGCGCTGTGCGCCGCCGGGTGCGCACACGCCGCCCCTCTCCGACGCCAGCCCCAACCATGCCCGACATCACCTTCATCCACTTTGACGGCACCGCGCAGGGCTTTGAAGCCCCCGAGGGCGTGAGCGCCATGCAGGCCGCCACCGGTGCCGGTGTGGCCGGCATCCTGGCTGACTGTGGTGGTGCCGCCCAGTGCGCCACCTGCCATGTGGTGGTGAATGCCGCCTGGGCCGCTGCGCTGCCGGCGCCAGGCGCCGATGAGCTGGCCATGCTGGACAGTACCGCCAGCCCACGCCAGCCCAACAGCCGCCTGGCCTGCCAGATCCAGCTGACCGCCGCACTGCAAGGCCTGGTGCTGCACCTGCCCGAGCGGCAGCAGTGAACCGGCCTGCAGCCCACGCGCCGCAAGGCGCTGGCGGCTGCCTTGCTGTCTACCAACTGGTGTCAACAGTTGGCAAATTCCAAACATGGATGCCCTGACCCAGGCCCGACGGTGGCGCCGGGCTGACGGCCTGCGCGTTGCGTTTTGGCCAGGCTTGCCGCTGGTCAGCGCCTGGGAATTCGGCATTTTTACCCCGCAAACACCGCAGCAAGGCCGGTGGCGTGCGTGGCCACCGATCGCTGCGCGATCAACGATAAGGGAATACCCGGGTTCTTGATGTCGCTGATCAATCACACACCCGTCATACCAGTTGAGGTCTGTCACACCCCCAAGGCGGTAAGACATGCGTAGCAAGATTGCGCTGTTTGGCACCGGCGGCAAGATGGGTGCGCGCCTGTCCAAAGACCTGATCGGCTCGCGCTACAGCGTGTGCCATGTGGAGCCCGGCGCCGCCGGCCGAGGCCGCGCTGGACGGTGTGGACGTGGTCATCCTGGCCGTGCCCGACACCCTGATCGGCAAGCTGGCGGCCGAGATCTCGCCGCTGCTCAAAGCCAGCACGATGGTGATGACGTTGGACGCCGCCGCCCTTTTTGCCGGCCACCTGCCCGAGCGCAAGGATTTGGTCTACGTTGTGGCCCACCCCTGCCACCCCACCATCTTCAGCCCTGAGCTACACACCCCCGGCGCGGTGGATTACTTCGGCGGCGTCAGTGCGCCGCAGTTGGTGGTCAGTGCGCTGCCGCACGGCACTGACGCCCACTCTGCGCTGGGCGAGGACATTGCCAAGACCATTTATCAGCCCATCCTGCGCGTGTACCGGG
Source organism: Betaproteobacteria bacterium (assembly GCA_043759535.1). GTDB lineage: Bacteria > Pseudomonadota > Gammaproteobacteria > Burkholderiales > Burkholderiaceae_C > Pseudaquabacterium. The sequence continues at coordinate 16,864 of JAYVLI010000045.1, forward strand.
TGACGGTGGAGCAGATGGCGCTGCTGGAGCCTGGGCTGGCAGAAACCGTGTGCGCCACCTTGCTGGATGTGATGCGCGAGGCCATGGACGAAGTGGTGGTGTGGAGGGTGCCGGCCGATGGCGCGCGGGATTTTTTGCTGGGCCACATGACAATCTTGTCGGCCGTGATCTTCAAACAGATCCCCGGGCAGTTCTCGGATGCCTGCAACAAGGCCATCACCTTTGGCAAGCCGCAGCTGATGCGCGACGACTGGCTCAAGGTGTTTGATCTCGACGAGATTGTGAAAAGCATCCGCAGGATTACCTGACGCCTGCGCGTTTGCACCTGCGCCGCCCCATTCAAAAAACACCGAGACAGCCATGAAACCCAACACCATCGCCGCGCTGCTCAGCGCCGCCTTGTTTGCCCTGGCCGGCCACGCCGCTGCCGAGGTGCGTGAGCACACCATCAAGTTCGCCACGTCCTCAATGCCGACCATCCACAAGGTGTGGCCATGGTCAAGTTTGCCGACATCGTGGCGGCCAAGAGCGGCGGCAAGATCAAAGTCAAAACCTACTTTGGTGGCACCCTGGGCAGTGATGTGACCTCTGTGCCGCAACTGCAAGGTGGTGTGCTGGAGATGGCCGTGCCCGAGTGCTCCATCCTGGTGGGCGTCAACGGCCTGAGGGAGTTTGGCCTGCTCAACCGGCCCACCGGCCCACCGGCCCACCGGCCCGCTGCTGGCCTACTGCGGCGACGACTTCACCGGGTTCACCGATGTGATGGAGGCCTTTACCGCCGCCGGTGTGCCCACGGTGTTGTTTTCGTCGCCACCCGAGCCGCACTGGGTGCAGGGTTCTGCTGACCGAAGTGGGCCGGCTGGTGTGGCAGGGCAGGGCCGGGGTGATGGCTTGTTCAGTGCGTCATCGTCCGGCCTGCAATATGCGCTGGCCGCGCACTGGCGCAGCCTGGGCTTGCTGTCGGCGCTGCCCAGCTTGCCGGTGGCGGATGCGGTGCAGGCCATTGCGGTGGTCAGCGGCAGTTGTTCACCCGTCACGGCCGGGCAGATCGGCTGGGCCAGGGACAACGGCTTTGCGGTGCAGCGGCTGGACATCGCCCAGGTGTTGGACACCAGCAACCACGACGCCGAGATCCAGCGTCTGGTGGCCGCCGCAGTGGCTGCCTTGCAAGCCGGCCGCAGCCCGCTGGTGTATTCGGCCGAGGGGCCGGATGACGCCACCGTCACCGGCTTTGATGCGGTGGCCAGCGCGTTGGACATTGCCGCTCTCAGCATCGCAGCCGGCTTGGCGCCGGGTGCGCCGCTGTGCCGGGCCGGGTCAGACAACACCCAGCGCGACGGCCTGCAGGTGGTGCTGAAAGGTGGCCAGATGGGCGTTGTGGATTTCTTCGGCGCGGTGCGCCAGGGCCGGCTGTCAAAAGTGGCTGCGGTATTCTCAACCGATGCCTGTTGAGCAAACCCCCCGGCGCAAGCTCCACCACGAGGTGCTGGCGCGCCTGGAACAACGCATCCGCAGCGGTGAGCTGGCGCCTGGTGACCACGGGCCGTCCGAGCGTGACCTGATGGCGTTTTGCGGCGTTGGGCGGCCGGCAGTGCGTGAGGCATTGCAGGCCCTGGCACGCGCCGGCATCGTCGAGATCACCCACGGTGAGCGGGCCCGGGTGGTGGTGCCCACCGCCCAGTTGCTGGTGGCGCAAATTGCCGGTGGTGCCCAGCATCTGCTGCGTTTGCAACCCGCCATGCTGGACCACATGAGAGAAGCGCGGGTGTTTTTAGAGGCCGGCATGGCCCGCATGGCCGCCGAGCGCGCCACGCTGGACGATGTGGGCCGCCTGCGCCGCCGCCTGGCCCAGCACCGCGCCGCACTGGACAACATGGACCAGTTTCTGCAGCGCGGCATGGCCTTTCACCGCGAGATTGCCAGCATCAGCGGCAACCCCGTCTTCCCCACCCTGATCGAGGCGCTGTTTGACTGGGCCAGTGCCTATGACCAGTCCAGCGTGCGGGCGCCGGGGGGTGGAGGACCTGACACTGGCCGAGCATGAGCGCATCGTGGACGCCATTGCCGGGCATGACGGCCAGGCGGCCGAGCAGGCCATGCGTGACCATTTGCTGCGCGCCAATGCGCTGTACCGGCAGTTGGATGCGGCACCGGTGGTGGCTGCAGCCAAGGATGCAGCCGAGAACGCAGCCGAAAACGCGTCCGCGTCCATAACCGCATCCACACCCACACCCACACCCACACCCACATGAGCACCAGCCATACCCTGCACACCGACGTCGCCATCATCGGCGCGGGCACCGCCGGCATGTCGGCCTACCGCGCCGCGCTGGCGCACACGCCGCAGGTGCTGGTCATCGAATCGGGCGCTTACGGCACCACCTGCGCCCGTGTCGGCTGCATGCCCAGCAAACTGCTGATTGCAGCGGCTGATGCGGCCCACACCATCCAGCATGCTGGCCAGTTTGGTGTGCATGGCGGGCCGCTGCAGGTGGACGGCCCCGCCGTGATGGCGCGGGTGCGCAGTGAGCGCGACCGCTTTGTCGGCTTTGTGGTGGACGCTGTCACGCATTGGCCGGCGCAGCACCGCCTGCTGGGCCAGGCCCGGTTTCTGGACAACCACACGCTGCAGGTGGACACGGCACAGGGGCCTGTGCGGGTGCAGGCAGAGCGCATCGTCATCGCCACCGGGTCCAGCCCGGCCGTGCCCAGTGGCTGGCGCCAGGCGCTGGGTGATCGCCTGATCGTCAACGACGACGTGTTTGATTGGCAGGATTTGCCCAGCGCCGTGGCCGTGGTGGGCACCGGTGTGATTGGGCTGGAGCTGGCGCAAGCGCTGCACCGCCTGGGTGTGCGGGTGCGCTTGTACGGCCGGGGTGGCCGGGTGGGCCCGCTCACGGACCCGGCCCTGCAAACCCTGGCCCGCCAGGTGTTTGGCCAGACCCTGCCGCTGACCTTGAATGCGCGCAACCTGGCCCTGCGGCGCGACGGCGACAGCGTGCTGGTGGCTGCCACCACCGCTGGCGGCGCAGTGCAAGAAGACCGTTTTGACCTGCTGCTGGCCGCAGCGGGCCGCCGGCCCAATGTGGACCAGCTGGGCCTGGCCAACACCACCCTGCCGCTGGACCCGTCCGGCATCCCGGTGCATGACAGGCGCACCGGCCAGGTGGGCAACAGCACGGTGTTCGTTGCGGGCGACGTGGCGCAAGACCGGCCCTTGCTGCACGAGGCGGCGGACGATGGCCGCATTGCCGGTGACAACGCCGGGCGTTTCCCCGATGTGCGGGTGCGGCCGCGCCGCGCACCGCTGGCGGTGGTGTTCAGTGCGCCGCAAATGGCCCTGGCAGGCGCCAGCCATGCCGATCTGCTGCAAGCCGGTGTGCCCTTCAAAACCGGCAGTGTCTCGTTTGAAGACCAGGGCCGCAGCCGGGTGATGGGGCTGAACCAGGGCGCACTGCAGGTCTACGGCGATGCGGCCACCGGCCGCTTTTTGGGCGCCGAGATGCTGGGGCCGGCGGCCGAGCACATCGGCCATTTGCTGGCCTGGTCTGTGCAGCGTGGTGACACGGTGCAGCAGATGCTCGACAGCCCGTTTTACCATCCGGTGGTGGAAGAAGGCCTGCGCACGGCACTGCGCCAATTGCAACAAGCCTTGCGCATGGGCCCACCGCCGGTGGAGCACTGCCTGGATTGCGGACCAGGTGGCTGACCGGGCCGGGCGCAACAAGCCCGCTGGGTAAAAAAGAGCGTGTAGTAGACTTCGCGCTTTTTTCATTCAGGCGGATAACCGGTATGGCGCCAGGGTTGCCGCGTCTCAATACAAAACACAGCCCCAAAGACAATTCGAATATCAGCAGCAACAACAGCCTCAACAGGTCAACGCTCATCGGTTGTCTGATCGATCGAGCGATTGTCAATACCGCCGATGTGGCGCAAATAGCGGCCGATACGGATGTCAAACAAAGCTTTGCGGGACAGCTGAGCCTGTGGCTGGATTGGACTGACGCCATTGCCTTGTCTGCTGCGCTCAATGCCAATGGGGCAATGCCGGACAGGCCTTTCAGCAAGCCACATTCCGCCATTGCGCTGATTGCCGAACTCCAACGAGCGCGTGGTGATCTGGCGCAATCCATCCGGGCAGATGACCTGCCTGACGGTGCATCCGATCACGGCGCGCTTGATTTTTCACCCTACCGCCGCAGTCACCGCGCGCACCAGCAGGCCATGGAGACCCGCATTGGCGCGCTGCGCATGCAGGCGCGGGCGGTATTGTCCGGGCTGTCTGTTGCGCTGCACCGGCTGGCGGCACTGGATGCCGTGCTGCACCACGCACTGGCGGCCAAAGAGCGCCATGTGTTGTCCACCCTGCCGGGGCTGATGGAAAAGCATTTCAACCGGTTGCGCACAGCGCACGCCGCCAACCCGGCCCAAAGTCCCGACTGGCTGGCCGTGTTTTGCGGCGACAGGCAAGCCGCCTTGCTGGCGGAGTTGGACTTTCGCTTGCACGCTGTTGAAGGCATGGTTGATGCCTTGCCCAACTCCTCTACAAGGCCCTCATGACCCGAAACTTTGGCGTGATCTTCAGCGTGGCGGCGTTTGTGCTGGGCGGTCTGGCCATTGCCTGGGTGGGCGTTGGCTACATCACCACCAACCCCCTGGCGCTGCTGATGACCGCGCTGGTTGGCGCGTTTTATGGCATGGGCGGGCTGGAGTTGCGGCGCTTCCACCAGGCCACTGCCAGCTTGGCGCAGGCCTTGGCGGCCCTCCCTGCGCAACCGCCCACACTGGCCGGCTGGCTGAGCACCATCCACCCCACATTGCAAACTCCGGTGCGCCTGCGCATTGAGCGGGAGCGGGTGGCCTTGCCCGGCCCGGCCATGACACCGTATCTGGTGGGCTTGTTGGTGCTGCTGGGCATGTTGGGCACATTTTTGGGCATGGTGGTCACCCTCAGCGGCGCAGTGATGGCGCTGGAAAGCACCACCGATCTGCCCACCATCCGCGCCGCATTGGCCGCGCCAGTCAAGGGTTTGGGCTTGGCCTTTGGCACCTCGGTGGCGGGGGTGGCGGCATCGGCCATGCTGGGTCTGGTGTCGGCCCTGTGCCGGCGCGACCGGCTGCAGGCGGCGCAAGAGCTTGACAGCCGCATGGCCGGTGTGTTGCGCGGTTTTTCATTGGCCCACCAGCAGCAGGTTGAACGCCAAGCAAGCCACCAGGAAACGCTCAAGACTTTGCAACTGCAAACCGAGGTGTTGCCGGCAGTGACCACCCAAATGGCCGCTCAAATGACGACCCAGGTGGCCGACCATTTGCACACCATGATGGCGCAGATGGAACGCCAACACCTGGCCCTGGCCGAGCGGCTGTTGGCCGGCCAGGACAACTTTCACCACCAAGCCCAAACCGTGTATTCGGCATTGGCCACATCGGTGGCGCAATCCCTGCAAGACAGCCTGTCCGCCAGTGCCCAGCAAGCCAGCGCCACCCTGCAACCGGTGCTTGAGGCCACCATGGCCGGCATCAGCCAGCAGGCCACGGCGCTGCATGAAAAAATGGCCAGCACAGTGCAATTGCAGCTGGACGGTGTATCGGCCCGTTTTGGCAACACGGTCAGCACCGTGACCGATGTCTGGGCCCAGGCGCTGACCCAGCAAGCGCGCAGCCACGACACCTGGCAACACAGCCTGCACACCGCTGACCAGCAGCGCCAAGCGGCATGGGCTCAATCATTGCAAGCCGTGGCCTTGTCATTGCAGCAGGCCTGGCAACAGGCGGGTGAGCACAGCATGGCGCAGCAAGCCCAGATGGCCAAGGTGCTGGCGCAAACTGCGGCCGACATGCAGGCCCAAGCTGAGGCCCATGCCAGGCAAATGAACAGCGAGATGACCGGCCTGGTGCATGCCGCCGCTGAGGCGCCACGCGCTGCGGCCGAAATGACGCTGCTGCTGCGCCAACAACTGTCTGACAGCCTGGTGCGTGACAACACCTTGCTGGACGAACGCAGCCGCACCATGGCCGCGCTGGGCCAGGCGCTGGCCGCTGTGCAGCAGGGCAGCACAGCGCAACGCCGTGCGGTGGACGATTTGCTGGCCTCGTCTGCGGCACTGCTGCAGCAGGCCAGCAGCCGTTTCACTGACACCATCGCAGCAGAATCCAGCAAGTTGACTGACGCTGCCGCGCACATCACCGGCAGCGCGGTGGAGGTGGCCAGCCTGGGTGAATCCTTTGGCGCGGCGGTGCAAATATTCAGCGCATCCAACACGGCATTGATGGCGCAATTGCAGCGCATTGAAGCGGCCATGGGCAAAGCCAGCACACGCAGTGACGGGCAATTGGCCTATTACGTGGCGCAGGCACGCGACATCATTGATTTAAGCCTGCTGTCGCAACAGCAGATCGTGGACGACCTGCAAAAGATCGCCAGCAAACAAGCGCAATTGGCCGGTGAGGTGGCTTGATGGACGAGCTGGACAGCGGCGTTGAGCACAACACGCCCGTCTGGGCCGTGTTTGGTGATTTGATGGCCGGCCTGCTGGGCGCGTTTGTGCTACTGCTGGTGGGTGTGTTGGGCATTCAATTTGAATTGGCCAGCAAGCTGGAAACCGAAGTCAAACAACGCCAGGTCGAGCAACAACGGCGCCTGAGCCTGGAGCAAGCCTTGGCTGTGCCGCTGGCCGCCGGCCGGGTAACGCTGCACAACGGCCGCATTGGTATCAGCGGCAGTGTGCTGTTCACCTTGAACTCTGACCAATTGCAGCCCGATGGCCGGTTGTTGCTGAAAAGCCTGGCCGCACCCCTGGCGGCGTATTTGCGCGGCCGGGATGAGCTGTTGATGGTCAGTGGCTTTACCGACGACAAGCCGGTGACCGAGGGCAACAGCCGGTTTGTGGACAACCTGGAGTTGTCGGCCCAACGGGCCTTGACGGTGACCCGGGTGCTGGTGGAAGAAGGCATGCCGCGGGCAGCGTTGTTTGCCGCAGCCTTTGGCCCCGAGCAGCCGGTGGCGTCCAATGCCGACGCGGCCGGCCGCTCACGCAACCGGCGGGTGGAGATGGCGCCTGTGCCGCGGTCGGGCAATGCAGTCAACACGGCGGCGGCCAAGCCCGGTGGCTGATCCTGTGCATGCTGGCGTCACCAAAGCCGCGCAGGCGATTGCCGCCCTGCGTGCGTCTGGTGCGCACCGGCATGACCCGGTGCGTTTTTGTTTCATCGAGGCGCTGGCCAGGCGGGCGGCCGGCCACCGTGGTGCCGTGCGGCAGGTGCTGGACGCCAAGCTGGCGGCAGCGCTGCTGGCCTACAGCGCGCAAGCAACCCCCCGGGCCGCAGCCGAGGGTGGGGCGCAGCCGCAATACAGCCCACTGGCCGATCTCGTGTTGCAGCTGGACCGGCAAACACTGACCACGGGCACTGCCCCAACAGCCAGCCCGGTGGGCGCGCCGGCCGAGCTCAAAGCCCTGCGGCATTTCCGCAGCACCTGGGCCAAACTCAGTGTGGACCGGCAGTTGAGCCAGGCCAACGCCGAGGCGCCCGAGAACGCCGGCCCGCTCAACTCACACCGGCTGGTGCTGCGCGCACTGCAGTGCATGCAGGGCACCGCACCGGCCTACCTCAGCCGCTTCATGTCGTCGGTGGACAGCTTGTTGTGGCTGGACCAGGCCAGCGTGGGCGGTGTGCCGGCGCCGGGCCATGGCGCTCGCAATACCGCCCGCACTACCGCCCGCACTACCGCTCGAAAGACCGCTGGCAATACCGCCGGCAACAACGCCCACCATGCGCGCGACACCAAGCGCAAACCTGGCCGCAGCAAAGCCGGCACGTGACCGCCAAGGCCTTGCGTGGCGGGGCAGGGTGGATGGGTCAGCGGTAAAACGCTTCCACCTTGCCCTTGAGCTTGATCAGCACCGCCTTGCCGTGGCGGTCTAGCGTGCGGGCCACGGGCACCCGCACCCAGCCCTCGCTGATGCAATATTCCTCCACGTCGCTGCGCTCGGTGCCTTTGAAGCGGATGCCGATGTCTTGCGCAAATGCGGCCGCAACATGGTGCGGGCTGCGGGGGTCGGCGCTCAGGCGGTCAGGCAGGGGCGGCACGGCGGGGCTGGTTTCGGTCATGGGGCAGGGGTGGTGATGGCGGCAAGGCCCGCATTGTCCTGCGCGGCGCGGTGCAGCGGCCCTTGGCCGCGCGGGTCTGGCCCCAGTCCCCTAAAGTCTCGCGCTGCAGCGCGGCCTGCCTGCCATCCCAACGCCTGGAGCCCATCCCATGACTGACCCGTCCAACTACACACCACCCGCCGTTTGGCAATGGCAGCAAGCCAACGGTGGCCAGTTTGCGTCCATCAACCGCCCCATTGCCGGGGCCACGCATGACAAGGATTTGCCGGTGGGCCAGCACCCGCTGCAGTTGTATTCACTGGCAACACCCAATGGCGTGAAAGTCACGGTACTGCTGGAAGAACTGCTGGCCCTGGGCCATGCCGGTGCCGAGTACGACGCCTGGTTGATCCGCATCAGCGAGGGTGACCAGTTCGGCAGTGGGTTTGTGGCGGTCAACCCCAATTCCAAGATCCCCGCGCTGTTAGACCGCAGTGGGCCGCAGCCGGTACGGGTATTTGAGTCTGGCGCCATCCTCACCTACCTGGCCGAGAAGTTTGGCGCCTTCTTGCCCACAGTGCCGGCCGCTCGGGCGGAATGCCTGTCGTGGTTGTTTTGGCAAATGGGCAGCGCGCCCTATCTGGGCGGCGGCTTTGGCCACTTTTATGCGTACGCGCCCAGCAAGATTGAATACGCGATTGACCGCTTTGCAATGGAGACCAAACGCCAATTGGACGTGCTGGACCAACGCCTGGCCGTCAGCCCCTATCTGGCGGGTGACGCGTACACCATTGCCGACATCGCCGTCTGGCCCTGGTATGGCGCGCTGGCCCAGGGCCAGTTGTATTCGGCGGCTGAGTTTTTGCAGGTGCAGGGCTACACCCATGTGCAGCGCTGGGCCGCACAAATTGCAGCGCGCCCTGCGGTGCAGCGTGGCCGCCGGGTCAACCGGGTGTGGGGCGACGCCGCTGGGCAACTGGCAGAGCGCCACAGCGCCAGCGATTTCGACACGCAGACCTGAGCGCGCCGCCAAGCCATTGCCCGCGCGGCGGCATGGCCGCGCTGACTTTGTATGCGGCGTGTGGGCTACCGCACACGCCACACGCCGGGAACCCGGTCTTCTTGTACGGATATAGCTTTGACAAAAGCTGGTTGAATCAAAGCTTTGTTCTACTGCGCTTCGACCGACGCCAGACCGCCATGTCCAAGCCCGCCAAAACCCCCATGCCACCCGCGTCAGGCCTGTTTTTAGACAACCAACTGTGTTTTGCGCTGTACGCCGCGTCATTGGCCATGACCAAGACCTACCGGCCGCTGCTGGCACCGCTGGGCCTGACCTACCCGCAATACGTGGTGATGCTGGCGCTGTGGCAACACACCGAGCTGACCGCCGGCGCCTTGGCACAGGTGGTGGCGCTGGATTCGGGCACGCTGGTGCCGCTGGTGCGCAAGCTGGTCAGCCAAGGCCTGCTGCTGCGCCAGCGCAGCACGGCTGATGACCGCTCGGTGCGGATCACCCTCACACCCGCCGGCCGGGCGCTGCAGCAGCGTGCGCCTGCAGTGCATGACCAAGTGGCCTGCAACACCCAATGCAGCGCGCCAGAGCGCCAGGCCATGACCACCCAGCTGCGCGCCCTGCGTGGTGCTTTGAGCAGCGCGTTGGTCAGCACTTCAGGCAGCAGCCCGCGCAGCAAAGTCTGATGTTTCACCCCCGATTTTTAACCCCCGCCCAACCAGGAGCTTTTGATGAAACTGATGGACTATGGCCTCAAGCCAATCGACTTCCAGAACCCCACCACTGCGGCCGCCACGGCAGATTCCGGCTTGTCGCGCCGCGGTTTTGTCATGACCTCGCTGGCCTCGGGCTTTGCGGTGGCGTCCAACCCGGTGCTGGCGCAGGCCATCGTCACCGAAAGCACAGGCCTGGTGACCGGTGAGGTGAGCGTGCCGGTGGCCGACGGCAAGATCCCCGCCTACCGCGCCATGCCAGCGGCACCCGGCAAATACCCAGTGGTCTTGGTGGTGCAAGAAATTTTTGGTGTGCATGAGCACATCAAAGACATGTGCCGCCGCTTCGCCAAGCTGGGCTATTACGCCATTGCGCCCGAGATGTATGCCCGCCAGGGTGATGTGTCCAAGATGACCGACATCGGCGCCATCTTGTCCACCGTGGTGGCCAAGGTGCCCGACGCGCAAGTCAATGGCGATCTGGACGCCACAGTGGCCTTTGCCACCGCCAGCGGCAGCGGCGACACCAACCGTTTGGGCCTGGTCGGCTATTGCTGGGGCGGCCGTGCGGCCTGGGTGTATGCCAACCACAACAGCAAACTGAAAGCCGTGGTGTCGTATTACGGTTTGTTGGACGGCATGAAGTCGCCCATCAAACCGCAAGATCCGGTGGACTTTGCGGCCAACCTGAAAGTGCCGGTACTGGGCCTGTATGCCGGTATTGACGGGTTTGTGAAACCCGCCGTGATTGACCAAATGCGTGCCGGCATCGTCAAGTCGGGCAGCGGCTCTGAGATTGTGGTGTTCCCCAATGTCAACCACGGGTTCAACGCCGACTACCGCCCCACCTACGACAAGACCGCTGCCACCTACGCCCAAAAGTTAGCTGCGGATTGGTTGAAAGATCACGGCGTCTGAAACGACCAATTGGTCAGCACGGTGGGCGGCTTGTCTGGCGCCGGCCATGCTGCTGGTGCAGCCAACCTTCCAGCCATCCATCCGCCCAACCGAGCAACCAAGCAACCGAGCAACCGAGCAACCACTTGGCCAGCCCGGGCACAAAAGCAAGTCCGTGAAAGTACTGTTGATCGCGGCCACCGCCGCCAGCAGGGGCAATCTGCTGCTGCCCCGGATGTCGATGGCCCAACCCGCGCCTGCTGAGATGCAAGTCAACGCGCTCGAAGCCTTGTTTGGCAAACAGGCCGGATGCAGGCGCTCACAAGCCAAAGGCATTTGTGCCAGCGGTTATTTTGTGGGCAATGCGGTGGGCCGCAGTTTGTCCACCGCAGCGGTTTTTAATGGCGACCGCATGCCGGTGATGGCCCACTTCTCGGTGGGTGGTGGCAACCCCCGCGCCGATGACAAAAGCAAATCGGTACGCGGCTTGGCTTCGCAATTCAGCCTGCCCGACGGTGAGCAGTGGTTGACGGCCAACGTCTCGGCGCCGATGTACTTTGTCAGCAAGCCCGACCAGTTTGCGCCGTGTCTGCAAGTGCGCGCACCCGAACCAGACTATCAACCCGACCCAGGTTTGGCCCGATACCCGCGCGGTGGTGCCCGCCGGCCGCCTGGTGATCGACAAGGTCGAAGCCGCAGCCGGCGGCGCCTGCGACAAAATCACTCTCAACCCGCTGGTGCTGCCCAAGGGCATCAAAGCATCTGCCGACCCGGTGTTGCTGGCCAGGCCGGCGCCGTATGGCGTGTCGTTGGGCCAGCGCTTGGGCGAAGGGGCGAAGTAAGGGCGTGGCCAGGGGCCGCGCTGGACGGCTTCTCCAGCGCTGAACGCAGGCAACAAGGCGCTTGAATGCAGCGCACCCCAAAGCGCTGCACAGTCGGGCCATGACCACCCTGTCCACCACCGCCGCCAGCACGTCCGCCATCACCTCCGCCATCACCAACCCAGCCGATAGCCTGGGCCGCCTGCCCACCTACTTCATCTCCCACGGTGGTGGCCCCTGGCCTTGGATGGACGGGATGCGGCTGCCCATGGCCGCGCTCACCGCCTCACTGCAGGACATCACGCGTGAGATTGGTGGCCTGCCACGGGCGGTGCTGTGTGTCTCGGCGCACTGGGAGGCGGCTTGCTTCACCGTGATGGGCACGGCGCGGCCGCAGATGGTGTATGACTACGGCGGTTTTCCGCCGCACACCTACAGCGTGCAATACCCGGCGCCGGGCGCACCCGATGTGGCGCAGCGCGTCAGCAGCCTGTTGCAAGCCGCCGGCATTGCGGCGGCGTTGGACAAAACCCGCGGTTTTGACCACGGCACGTTTTCGCCTCTGGCGGTGATGTACCCAGAAGCCCAGGTGCCGGTGCTGCAGTTGTCGTTGAAGGCGGGTTATGACCCGGCAGCGCATTTGGCCGTGGGCCGCGCCTTGCGGGCTTTGCGGGACGAGGGCGTGCTGATCCTGGGCAGCGGCTTGAGCTTTCACAACTTGCGGCTGCGTGGCCCGGCGGCCATGGCGCCGTCCACAGCGTTTGATGGCTGGCTGCACCGTGTGCTGGAGACCCAAACCCCGGCGGCTCGCAGCGCCAGCCTGCTGACCTGGGACCAAGCCCCCGCCGCCCGCATTGCCCACCCCAGTGAGGACCACCTGCTGCCGCTGATGGTGGCGCTTGGCGCAGCCGAGGATGAAGTGGCCGCAACCGTCTACCACGAGACCAACGGCATGCTGGGCTGGACCATGTCGAGCTGGCGCTTTGGGGCGCTGCCGGTAGCCGCCGCGCCGCGCTGAGCCGGCCCAGGTGCAGACCCAGGCTGATCCTGCACAAGCCCGGCTGTGGGCATCAAGATGCGCACCATCCCACAGACGGTGGTCAGTCCACGGGGCCACCAAACACCGCAAGAAAGTGCGCAACAAAGCGGGTTGAACCGGCCCATGGCAAGGTCACGGCATGCCAGTGGCCGCCTTCTATTGCCATCAGCACATCATGGTCCCGGTCCATGCCGTCATCCACCGGGCCGTGGCTGTGCGGACAGTGCTGCCAGGCCCAGTCCAACACCTGCTGCACTTCGGCCATCACGGCAGCCTGCTGGTCAGCAGGGGTGGCGGCCATGGCCTCCAGGGTGGTCAGGCCGTCGGCGTCGTCACTGCGCTCAAAGCTGAGGTAGCGCATGGTTTGACACTGCCGGAGCGCCAGGCCGCATCCAGCCGCCGCCGGTTGGCGCCCAGCCAGCAAACAAGCCGGGTGTGGGCAGCCTCTGCGACGTCAGTTTGATCGCCCAACAGCATGGTGCCCTGGCACAGCGGAGACACTTTTGAGCTTGCTGCTGCCAAGGTGCATGTCGTGCATATTGGTCCTTCAGGTGTGTGCGCCAGCGGCGTGTGTGGCCGCGTGTGTGGCTGCAACCGGTCAGCGTGGCGTGGTGGCCGTCCGCGCAACGGCGCGTGCCGTGCGCACCCGCTGCCATTGCATGTACAACACCCCGGCCAGCACCACCGCACCACCCACCAATTGCTCGGCCAGCGGCTGCACGCCAAACACCAGCAGCGAGATCAGCACCGCAAACACCGGCACCATGTTTTGCCACAGGCCACCGGTCTGGATGCCCAGGCGGTTGACGCCGGTGTTCCAGGCCACGGTGGCCAATGCGGTGCAAAACACCGCCGCAAGCAACAACTGCAGCAGCGGGCCGGCAGTGGGCTGCAGATTGGGTGGGCCCACCATGCCAGTGGCGCGCGCCAGGGCCCAGAACAGCAGCAACCAAGGCAGGGCGCCGATGGTGGTGAGGTAGGTGCGCCGCAACTGCGGTGTGCTGGGCGCAAACCAGCGCTGGGCCAGGATGGAATACACCGTCCAGCTGCAGATGGCCAGCACCACCAGAAATTCACCGCCTTGCAGGCTGAAGGCGGCTGCGCCGGCTGGGCCGCCGCCTGCAGTGCCACCCCCAAGCCGCGCCCGGCCGCTGATCGCAATGCCTGCGCCAATCAGCGTGAGTGTGGTGGCGCCCCAAAAACCCCGCTCCAAGCGGGCACCGGTCATCAAGCGCGACACCACCGCCACATACACCGGTGAGCCGGCTGACAGCGCGGCCACTGTCATCGGGTGGGTGCGGTGCAGGCCCAGGTTGTACAGCACCAAAAATGCCGCCACACACAGGCTGAGCACGGCCACCCGCCACAGCGGGATGGGGCAGCGCAAATGCTGCGGGCCGTGTGCTGCCACCAGCATGCCGCCCAGCAGCAGTGCTGCCACCGCGTAGCGCAGCGGCGAAACCCAGAACGGGTCAAAGTGCTGCAGCAGCGCGGCCGACAGCGGTAGGTTCAGGCCCCACAACACACTGGCGATGGCGTAAGCCCCGGTGCCGACCAGGGCGGCGCGCTTGGCGGTGTCTGCCGCATTGGCCGCACCGGCTGCACCGGCCGGCCCGGCACGCCCATCAGCGGCGTTAGGTGTGGTCACCCTTCCGCCACAAAACGCGGCCAGGTGCTGCTGACGTAGTTCAGAAATGCCGGCCCCAGCCCCTCGGCCTGCAGATGGGCGCGTGTCACTGGCCGCTCGATGCTGCAAAAACCGGGGTCGGCCAGCGCACGGCGGGCAAAGTCATGGTGCAGCATGGCGCCGCGGCCGATCAGCACAAAGTCCACCCCGCTGGCCAGGCAGCGGCTGGCGGTGGCGGCGTCCATGATCTTGCCGGCCACGCCCAACTTCGTGGCGTTTTTGGCGTGACCACGCCGCAGCGCTGCAAAGTGCGCGATCAAGGGCTGGTGTGCATAGGCCGGGTCCAGCGGCGGTTTGAAGCAATCCCACAGCGACATGTCCAGATAGTCCAACTGGCCGCCATCCATGACCTGCTGGGCCAGGGCCAGTGATTCGGGCATGGTGATGCCAAAACGCTCGGGCGACAGCCGCAAGCCAAGCTGAAAGTCTGGCCCGGTCGCCGCCCGCACGCCGTCCATCAGCTCAAACAGGATGCGGTTGCGGTTGGCCACGGCGCCGCCGTAGAGGTCAGTGCGCTGGTTGTGCTCACCATCCAAAAACTGCGCCAGCAGATAACCATGGGCGCCGTGCAGCTCCACGCCGTGAAAGCCGGCCTGCTCGGCCCGCCGGGCCGCGCTGATGAAATCTTGCACCAGTTGTTGCACCTCTGCCGTGCTGAGGGCGCGGGCACCGGTCTCGGCATCGTCCCAGGGCGCCACGGCAGGCTGGCCGCTGAGTTTGGTGTCCGCCCGCAGCCCCGAATGCTGCAACTGCAGGCACGACACACTGCCGCCGGCATGGATGCCTTGGGCCAGCCGGGTAAGGCCGGGCAGGTGGGCGTCTGACCACGCACCCAGTTGACCGGGGAAGCCTTGGCCCGACGCCTGCACATGGGCCGCGCAAGTCATGGTCATGCCAAAACCACCCTGGGCGCGCATGGTCAGCCAGCGGTATTCGTCATCACCCAGCGTGCCGTCTGCATGGCTTTGCCAATTGGTGAGCGGGGCCAGCGTGATGCGGTTGGCCCAGGCCGGGCCGCGGGCCAGGCGCAGCGGGGTGGACAGGGTGGCTGGGTTGGTGGCTGCGGTGGTGGCTGGGTTGGCGGTTGACTGGGTGGACATCGGCATCCTTGATGGGTTCACCACAGTGTGGTGGCCGCCCGCCATGCCGGCGAACACCTGGGTGACACGGCGCGATTTACGCTTGCCGCACCAGCGCCAATTGCCGCGCCTGCACCACCAGTTGGCCGGTGCTGTCCCACAGCGCGCCGTCTTCCACCACCCGGCCGTCGCTCAAATCATGCGAGCAGAACTGGCCCAACAGCCAGCCCGGCGCGGGGCGGCGGCGCAGGTGGACGGTCAACTCGATGGTGGGCACCCAGCCCACCATGCCCAGCAGGCCAAACACGGCGGGCGGAAACGCATCGGCCATCAGCAGGCAGGCCAGGGCGTCCGGCGCACGGCCATCGGCAAAGCGGATCCAGCCGCTGATGCGGGCCTGGCCGGCAGCACCGGGCACCGCTTCATCCGGGTGCAGCCGCACGTCCAGCCGCTGCAGGATGGGCAGATCAACACCCTGGGCCGGTGCCGACCGGGTGGGGCAGGCCTCGGGCGCTGGCATGGTGGGCATGGGCCGGGTCAGCAGCGGCGCGGCGGCGGCCTCGGGCGCGCCCAGGTCGCCCATGGCTGCCAGCACCTCCAGCCTGGCGCTGCCGTCTTGCACCAGCGTGGCCCGCACGGTGCTGAGCGTGCGGCCGCTGCGCAGGATCTGCGTGTGAATGCCACAGGCCAGGCCGGCCAGCCCGGGCCGCAGGTAATGCACCGTGATGCTGAGCGGGTCAGGCTGGTGGGGCGTGACCTGCCGCATCGCCTGCGCCACCAGAGCCAGCAAGTAACCGCCGTTGGGGTTGGCGCCGATGTTCCAGGCTGGCTGCACCTGGCCCGAAAAAGCGGCCGCGCCGCCGGGGTCAGTGGGCAAAGCCGCCAGCGGCGTCAGCAGGGTGTCGGCGTCAAAGGAATGCATGGCGCTGAGTGTGCCGAAAGCGGCGCTTGCGCGCAGTGCTGGGCGCAGGCAGACCCGACCACGGGCAATATGCCAGGCCCCCAGGTGACAGCCGCTTGACAGGCAAAGCCGCACACTGCTGCCGCCCATGACGCAAACAAACCCCTCCAGCCTGGCCAGCCTGCTGATCGGCCATGACGACGCGCCCGCGCTGCACGACGGCCACCACACGGTCAGCCGTGCCGCTCTGCGCCACGGCGCAGCCCAAGCCACGCGCGGGCTGCGGCAGTTGGGCCTGCAGCGGGGTGATGTGATGGCGGTGTGGCTGCCCAACGGTGCGGCCTGGCTGCAATTGCTGTTTGCCGCAGCGCAGATGGGCGTGCTGATCGTGCCGGTGAGCACGCGCTACAAGGCGCCCGAGATCGCCCACCTGTTGACCGTGTCACGGGCCAGGCTGCTGGTGTTTGCCAGCCGCTTTTTGGACCAGGACAGCGCGCCGGTGGCGCAGGCGCTGCTGGCGGATGTGCCCACGCTGCAGCAGGTGTTGGCGGTGAATGACCCGTTTGGCTTGATGCCGTTTGCAGCAACCGGGGCACCAGCATCACCGGACGCAGACCGTGGCCAAGCCGGCCAACCCGGCGACCTGCTGTGCTGCTTCAGCACCTCAGGCACCACCGGCCAGCCCAAGCTGGCGGCGCATGACCAAGCCAGCATCACACGCCACGCCAGCCAGGTGGCGGCAGGCTTGGGTCTGCAGCCCGGTGACGCCATGCTGTGTGCGCTGCCGCTGTTTGGCGTGTTTGGCTTCATCACCGCACTGGCTGCACTGGCCGGTGGTGCCAGCGCGGTGTTGATGGCGGTGTTTGACGCCACCACCGCCGCCGCAGCGGTGGCCCGCCACCACATCAGCCACGCAGTGGGCGCTGACGCGATGTTTGCGCCCATCCTGCAAATAACTGGCGCTGACCTGCGCAGCTTGCGCCGCCTGGTCATGGCTGACTTTGCCGGCCTGTCGCAGCAGGTCACCCAACAGGCGCACACGCTGGGCATCGCCTGCTCGGGCACTTACGGCTCGTCGGAGGTGTTTTCGCTGATGTCGCTGCAAGACTGGGCCGCCCCGGTGGCACAGCGCGCCTGCGCCGGTGGCCTGCCGATAGACCCGCACATCACCCTGCGCGTGGTGGACCCGGAGACCGGCCAGCCAGTGGCCGACGGGCAAGCCGGTGAGCTGCAACTGCGTGGCCCCAACGTGCTGGCGCAATACCTCAACAACCCGGCCGCCACGGCCCAGGCCTTCACGGCAGACGGCTGGTTTCGCACGGGTGACCTGGCCAGCACGCAAGGCCAGCACTTTCACTACCTGGCGCGAATGGGCGACAGCCTGCGCCTGCGCGGTTATTTGGTGAGCCCGGCAGAAATTGAGCAAGCGCTGATGCGCCACCCGGCAGTGGCGCTGGCCCAGGTGGTGGGGCTTGCCGTGCCCGGTGTGGGCGACCAGGCGGTGGCGTTTGTGGTGCTGCACCAGGCTGGCCTGGATGACGCCGACTTGCCAGCCGCGCTGCGCAGGTTTTGCCAGCAGAACATGGCCGCCTACAAAGTGCCGCAGCAGGTGGTGGTGCTGGCGGCCTTGCCCACCATTGACGGCCCCAACGGCGTCAAGATCCAGAAACGGGTGTTGCGTGACACGGCCGGGGCGCTGCAAGCAGCGTCAAAAATCCCGCTTTGAATCTCGCAAATAAAGCTGTCTTTTTTGAGAATTTCAGAGGTGAAAATGTCGCAATGTTTCAAGCACCTGAAGTTGCAAAACATGGCCTTGCCAGGCATCCAGCTGTGCAACGCGCCCCAGCAGTTTGAGCCCGGCTGCCAGCGGCAGCCCAACGCAGCCGGCGTTGCAGGCGCTGCTGCGCAGCATGAGTTCGTGCTGCGGCAACCGCATCGAGGGTGAGCACACCCGGCCCAGTGACATCGAGCGGGCCTTGCAGCAAGACTTTTTTCGCCAACGCGGACCTGGCGCGCAAGCAACGCCTGGCCGTGGCCCACATCCGCACCGGGCGCTGTGCGAGGCCGCGCTGGACGCCTCACCCCGCCGCGTCACTGCCGGCATTCTTGGCGCGCCGGGCCCAGGTGTACGGCGGGGCGCGGCGGGGTGAGGTGTCCATCGTGGCGCTGGCGGCTGCGCACCACCGGCTGGCCTGGGTGCATCCGTTTCTGGATGGCAACGGCCGGCTGGCGCGCCTGCACACCCATTTGCTGCTGCGTGTCTGGGGCTTGAGCCATGGCCTGTGGTCACCGCTGCGTGGTTTTGCCAAAACCGAAAGCCGCTGCGAAGCCCTGCTGCAAGCCGCCGATGCACTGCGGCCGGGTGACCTGGACGGCCACAGCAAGCTGACTCAGGCCGGGCTGATTGGCTGGATCGAGTACACGCTGGAGGTGTGCATTGACCAGGTCAAATTCATGCGCCAGCAGCTGGACATCCCGGGCATGCAGGGCCGCATTGCGGCGGCCCTGGCTTTTGAAGCGTCCGCCATCAAATCCGGCGCGCGGCAAGAGGCGCTGATGCTGCTGCACTGCCTGTTTGCCACCCAAACGGCGCTGGGCCGGGCGGAGTTCAAAGCCATGACAGGCCTGGGTGACCGGGTAGCCACCGAGGCGGTGTCGGCCCTGCTGCGCCGCGGTTTTACTTTCCGGCACTGTTGCCAGAGGCCGAGCAAGATGAGGCCTTGTTGCAGGCCGAGCGGCGGGCAGCGCCGGGCAA
Organism: Betaproteobacteria bacterium; assembly: GCA_043759535.1. GTDB lineage: Bacteria > Pseudomonadota > Gammaproteobacteria > Burkholderiales > Burkholderiaceae_C > Pseudaquabacterium. The sequence goes on from JAYVLI010000045.1 coordinate 35,859, forward strand.
TCCACACCCGCCACGCTGACCAGTCACCGCAACACCAGCACCGCCGCATCTGGCGGCTCGGCATACAGCCGGTCCACCCAGGCACTGCGCCGCGCCAGGCCGGCGCGCTGGTTGATGTAACCCTTGTCGGTCAGCTCGTTGCCGTCGATGGACGGTGGCTCCACCAGCAGCAGCACCCGCTCAATGCGCCGGCTGCTGGCGCCGCCGGTGCTGGCGTTGTGCGCTGCCAGGCCATTGCGCACGCAGGCCAGCACGGCCGGGTGCAACACCACCTGCGCCAGCGTGGCGTCGGGCTGGCCCATCAACTGGCGGCAGGCGGCCAGGTTGGGCCAGGCCAGCAGGCCCACAAACGGCAGGTCCTGGCCGGTCACCAACGCGTCCAGCAGCACCGGTGTGGCGGCAGCAATGGCGTCGGTGCGCAGATCGCCCACATGCACAAAGGTGCCAGTGGTGAGCTTGAACTCCTCGGCCACCCGGCCGGCAAAGATCAAACCCTGCGCCGGGTCGGCCGGGTCCACAAACGTGCCGGCATCACCGATGCAATAAAAGCCTTCATCATCAAACATGGCCCGGGTCAGCTCGGGCTGGCCAAAGTAGCCGGGTGTCACGTTGATGCCGCGCAGCCGCAGCTCGTACTTCGGCCCGGCCGGCACCATCTTCAGCTCCACCCCGGGGAAGGGCAGGCCGATCAGGCCGACACGCTCGGTGTCCCAGTAAGTGCCGGTGCTGGTGGGCGCGGTCTCGGTGGACCCCCAGCCGGTGTAGAACACGATGCGCTGGCCGGTGGTGCGCACCGCCAGGGCTTGCATGCGGGCATACAAATCATCCGGCAGGCGGGCGCCGCCGTAGGCCATCAGGCCCAGGTTCTTGAAGAAGCTGGCGCACAGCGCCTCGTCTTTTTCCATCGCGGCGGCCAGCGCTGCATAACCCGCCGGCACGTTGGCGTAGTAGGTGGGTGACACCTCACGCAGGTTGCGCAGGGTCTCGTCAAACTGGCTGGGTGTGGGCCGGCCGTCGTCGATGTAGAGCGTGCCGCCCTCGCTGAGCAGTGCGTTGAACAGCGCATTGCCACCCATGGTGTGGTTCCAGGGCATCCAGTCCAAATACACCGCTGCGTGGCCGGGCGGATAACGCCGCACCTGGTTGCCCATGGCCACGTTGGCGCACATCATTTGTTGGGTATTGATCACCGCCTTGGGCATGCCGGTCGAACCGGAGGTGAACAGCAGCTTGCCCACCGTGTCGGGCGTGATGCGGGCGATTGCCGCTGCCACCTCGGGCGTGGCCGGGGTGGCAGCCAGGCCGGCAAACGGGAGGCTGGGGATGTTGTCGGCGGCGCGGTCCACATGCACCACGGTGGCGTCTTTCAGGTCCAGCGCCTGCAGCGCACGCGCAAACTGCTGTGCGTCTTGCACCAGCACCAGCGCCGGCTGCACCAGCGCGATCAGGTACTTGAGCTTGGCATGGTCCTGGCTCATCAGCGAGTAGGCCGGTGAGATGGGCGCCACCGGCATGCCGGCCTGCATGGCGGCCAGCGTCATCAGTGCATGTTCGATGGCGTTGCCCGACAGGATGACCACCGCGCGGCCGGGCGCCAGGCTGCGGCTGCGCTGCAGGTCCAGCAGGCCCTGGGTCAGGCTGTCCACCGTGCGCTGCGCCTGGCTGTAGCTGAGGTGCTGCCATTGCCGGCTTGCCCCCTTGCGCTGCGCCAGCCAGGTGTGGTGTGGCCGCTCCAGCGCCCATTTGGCCAGCAGGGCAGGGATGTGCGGCGCGTAGGCCTGCAGCGCAAAACGTGACTTGAGCAGCACCACGCCATCAGCGCGCCGCTCGACCGCAATGTCACGCGGCAGCCAATCCATCTTGCGGAAGGGTGGTTTGGCGGTGTCGGTTGGGTTGGGGGTTTGCATGGGGATTTCTCCTTGACTTGCGGCCAGCGGCGCAACGCGCTGGCCGGGTTGCGGGGTGTTCAGGTGCGGGTCATTCACGGGCGTTCACGCTCACTCACCAACCCGGGCGTCATCCACCGGCGCCGGCCCCAAGCCGGCCAACAGCAAGCGGCCCTGGCGCCAAGTGCCGCGCCGGTACCAGGCCCAGGCCACGGCAGCGGCGCAGATGGAGCCAAACGGAAAGCTCCACCAGAGGGCATCCGCGCCCAGCAGCGGCTGCAGCAAGTGGGCAAACGGCACCCGCAGCACCCACATCGTCAGGCCGAAGATCAGCAGCGGCGGCAGCATGGCGCCATTGGCCCGCATGATCGAAAACAAGCCCATGCTGGCCGACAGGGCGATCCAGCCCCACAGCGTTATCAGATTGATGTGCCACGCTGTGGCCAGCACCTCGCCCCCGGCGGGGATGAACCAGCGCAGTGGCCGCTCACCCAGCGCGTACACCGTGGCCGTGGCCAGCACCGACACCGCCAGGCTGATCAAACAGCCGCGCACGGCGATGTGGTCAACACGGTCCCAGCGGCCGGCGCCGATGTTCATGGCCGCCATGGCCGACATCGAGCCCGCCAACGCATTGGCCGGCATCTGCACATAGGCCCACAACTGGGCGGCACCGGCATAGGCTGCTGCGGTGGCCGCGCCGTGCTGGTTGACCATGGCCAGCAGGGTGAAATAAGAACCTTGCACCACCAGGGTTTCCAGTGCCATGGGCACGCCGCGCTGGATCAACAAGCGCAGCAGCACCGGGTCGGGCCGCAGGTGGTGCAGATCAGTGCGGTGCAGCGCAATGGGCGAGCGTTTGACGTAGATGTAGGCCACCAGCGCGCCCAGCGCCGCGCCATTGGCCAGCAGGCTGCCCACGCCCAGGCCAGCAATGCCCAGCTTGGGCAGGCCCCAAGACCCGGTCAGCAGCAGCGGGCCCAACACCATGGCCAGCACAATCCACAGCAGGGTGAACTTGAAGGGTGTGTGGGCGTCCCCGGCGCCACGCATCATCATCATCATCACCAGGTAGGTGAAGATGCTGGGCATGCTGAGGCAGGTGAAGCGCAGCTGGGTGATGGTGAAGCCGCGTGCGGCGTCCGGCGTGCCCATCCAGCCCACCAGCGTGGGCGCCAGCAGCCAGCCAGCGGTGGCCACCGCCACCCCAAACACGCCGATGAAGGCAATGGCGCTGCCCACCACCCGCTTGACCGCTGGCACATCGCCCGCGCCCAGGGATTGGCCAATGGCCACCGCAGCCGCCGTGCCCATGCCCATCACCGCGCCCATCATCATCAGCAAGATGACGTTGGCGGTGGCCACTGCAGTCAGCGCGTTAGGCCCCAGCACCTGGCCCACCCACACCGCCGCCCAAGTGCCTGACAGGGCGTGCAAAAAGTTGGTCAGCAGCAGCGGCCATGCAAAACGCAGCAGCGTCGGCGTGATGGCGCCCTGCACAAAGCGCCCGGTCAGCGCGGCTGCCGTGCCCACAGCCGTCACAGCGCCCGGCCCAGCGTGCCCGCGCCCTGCATCACCACACTCACCCGGCCGCGCCCAGCGCCTGCAACTCAGCGTCATAACGGGCGTAAGACGCTTTCAGCATGGCGCTGTTGAGCACCATCTCAGCCACCAGCACACCGCTGCTGGCGTCCCGGATGCGGGTGCGCACCCACACCGATTCGGTGCGGGCGCTTTCACTCAGCGCGATGATCTCGCGCTCCAGTTGGTAGGGCTGGTCCACAAACAGCGGGCCCTGGATCAGGCGGATCTGCTGGCCGGCAAACAGCCCCACCGCCGGCCCGTGGCCACGGAATTCGGCCTGGTCCATGGTGCTGCCCAGCAGCACGCTGATCATCTCGATGGGCAGGATGGCCCGGCCCCAGGGTGAGGCTGGCCCACCCTCGGGCGTGTACCAGGCGCAAGGCTCGGTGATCACGTTCAACTTGTCGGCCAGGCTGAACGGGTAGTGCGGGCCCATGTGGGTGTGCCAGCCCATGCACACCGTTTCGGGGTTGCCTGCGCCTTGCTGGCCCACCCGCAGATCGCGGTTGATGACCAGCCGGCTGGGTGGCCGCAACTTGGCCATGCGTTGTTCGATCTCACTCGGCTGGCCTGGTGCTGCCCCCACCGACGCAGTGCCGGTGAGCACCGGTGTGGCGTCACGCTTCTCGGCCCAGATGCGGGTGCTGCGGGCGCCAGCGGCGGGCGGCTGCACAAACGCGCGCACCTGCTCACCGGCCACCACCATGGTCTGGTAGTGGGCGCTGATGCAACCCGTCTCGAACCAGGCCAGGCCAAACACCTGCAGCAGCAGCGGGTCAAACTGGCTGAAATGGGTGGGGCCTTCGATGGGCCCGGCGCGCAGACCCAGGCTGGCGGCGGTGGCGTCATCGTGGATGGACTTGTGGCCGTCAACCACCTGCTCGGCCAGCATCTGGCGCGGCTGGCGCAGCGGTCCGCACAGCGCAGCGCCTTGGGTGGGGTCGGTGCCGGGCGCGGCAGCAAAAGGGGTGCTCATGGCGGCAAGTGTGTGGCGGCTGCAGCCGGCCGGCTAACACTTGGGTGACAGCGACTTGAACGGCCTCAGCCGCAGACTGGATATCACCCATTCCGCGCCGACCCCCGCCGCTTTACCCTTGCCACATGAACGCCACCCTTGACACCCCCACCCCCGCCGCCACCGTCCCGATGATCGACGGCATCCCGCTCACCCCCAAAACGCTGACCACCATCGGCATGGAGACCCTGGCGCCAGCGCCCACGGTGGCTGAGGAGCGGCTGCGCCGCAAGCAAAAATTGGCCGGTGCCTTGCGCATTTTTGGCCGCTTTGGTTTTGGTGAGGGGGTGGCCGGCCACATCACCGTGCGTGACCCCGAGTTCCCCGACCACTTTTGGGTCAATCCGCTGGGCCTGTCATTCCGCCACATGCGGGTGTCTGACCTGCTGCTGGTCAACCACCACGGCCAGGTGGTGATCGGCAAACACAACGTCAACCGGGCAGCGTATGTGTTGCATGCCGCAGTCCACACCGCCAGGCCCGATGTGATTGCGGCTGCGCATGCGCACTCGGTCTACGGCAAGGCCTTCAGCGCGCTGGGCATTCCGCTGGATCCTCTGACCCAGGACGCCTGCGCGTTTTATGAGCAAAACGTGGTGATTGCCGAGCACGGCGGGGCGGTGGTGTTTGAGCCCGATGCCGGCCGCGACTTTGCCCGGGCCTTTGGCCAACACCGCGCTGCCATCCACCAAAACCACGGCCATTTCACCGTGGGTGCCACGGTGGACGAAGCGGTGTTTTGGTTTGTCTGTTTTGAGCGCTGCGCCCAGGCCCAACTGCTGGCCATGGCGGCGGGCACACCCAAACACATTCCACATGCCTCAGCCGTGTACACGCGTGAAAACGCCGGCAGCGCCGTGACCGGCTGGATGCACTTTCAGCCGTTGTGGCAAGAAATCTGCCGCACCGACCCCGCGCTGTTTGAGTGAGGCTGGCGCCACCAGCGCGCCACCATTTACAACAAAGATGTTGGTATATTGGCGTTTTAGCCAATATCTTTGTGATGCCAAAACAGCCGCAAGCCCTGGCCGAAATGCCCCCCGCAGTGCGTGCCTTGCTGCGTGAGCTGGGCGCCAACCTGGCCATTGCCCGCAAACGCCGCAAGCAATCCATGCAGGCCTGGTGTGGTCGCATCGGAGTGTCCCAACCCACCTTGATGCGCATGGAGCAGGGCGACCCGGGTGTGGCCATGGGCATTTACGCCACCGCTTTGTGGCTGATGGGCCGCGCTGCGGCAATTCCCCAGCTGGCGGCACCGCAGCTCGACCTGGGCGCGCTGGAAAACGAGGTGCGTGTGGCCCAAGCCAGGGCGGTGCGGGGGCCGGTATCGCCGGACGCCCGCATCCGCCGCAAACCACCCAAGGCGGCTGCATGACAAGCCACCCCCCAGACCCGGAGGCAGACCCAGACACCAGCGACTACCTGCCGTCGGATACCTTGCACCTGTGGTGGTTGGGCAAACCAACCCAGCCGGTGTTGATCGGCCAACTGGCGCTGGTGCGGGCCCTGCAGGGGGTGTCGCTGCGCTACAGCGCGGCGTGGCTGGGCACAGGCTTTGCGCTCAGCGAAGACCTGCCCCTGCTGGACGGCGACTACTTGCCCACCGAGAAAACAAGCGCTGCCGGTGCGGTGGACGACGCCCGGCCCGACCGCTGGGGCGAGCGGGTGATCCGCCATCTGGACCGCCCACCCCGCTTGTCGCTGCTGGAGTTGTTGTACTTTGCCGGGGATGACCGTTTTGGCGCGCTGGGCGTGTCGGTGTCAGGCCAGCACTACCAGCCCCGGCGGCTGGGCCCGTTGCCCGTGCTGGCCGATGTGCCCCAGGTGGCTGATCTGGTGCGCCAGGTGCTGGCCGGTGAACCGGTGGCCGCCGCCCAGCGTCGCTTGATTGCACCCGGCGTGTCCATGGGCGGCGCCAGGCCAAAAGCGCTGCTGGACATCCACGGTGAACCCTGGGTGCTGAAGTTCACCGAACCGGGTGACCCGGTGGACATGCCGCTGATTGAGCATGCCGCCATGACACTGGCCGCGCGCGCCGGCATCCAGGTGGCCAGCACACGGCCGATTCGGCTGGGGGAGGGGGTTGGCAACACCGGCGGGCATGCGGTGGCCGTCAAACGCTTCGACCGCGCGGGCGGGCAGCGCTTGCACGCGCTGTCGGCCAAGGTCGCCCTCAAAGCAGCGGGTGAGCCCATGGGCTATCCAGAGCTGGCCCAGGTGTTGCGCCGGCGTGGTGTGGTGGCCGGTGGCCAGGGCCGGTTGCAGATGCAAGAGCTGTTTCGCCGCATGGTGTTCAACATCCTGATCGACAACACCGACGACCACGAGAAAAACCATGCCCTGTTGATGAACCACCAGGGTGACTACACACTGTCGCCGGCTTTTGATGTGCTGCCCGCCGGCCAGGCACTGGGCTACCAGCAACTGCGTGTGGGACGCGACATGGGCGACGCCACGCTGGCCAACGCGCTGTCAGAGCACCCCCAATTTGGGCTCAAGCGTGACGCGGCCGAAGAGCAGGTGCGCCAAGTGGCCAAGCTTGTCAGCCAGTGGAAGCCGCACTTTGCCGCCGCCGGGGTGCGTGATGCCCACATCCAGTGGCTGTCGCAGCAAATTGACCGGCCATTTTTGGCGGACCAGCGCGACGCGTGGTGCGGCACGCGCTAACCGCCACCAACACGCCACCAACACGCCGCCAACACGCCGCCAACACGCCGCCACAGCCACATCCCGCAAGACGCTGGGCAGCGGTAGGCGATAGCTTGGGCGGCTGGCCAATTCCTGCCCCACACCAGCCAGCAGGCACACCCGCTGCGCACGGATCACCGGATCCCACCGCAGCCACAACAACCGGAGACTTGCATGCCCCGGCTTGACCGCCGCACTGTGTTGGCCGCGCTGTGCACCGGCGGGCTGCTGCCGCTGGGCGCCAAGGCCCGGGCCTTGCCGGGTGTCAGCGCCACCGAGTTGAAGATCGGCAGCACCACCTCGCTGAGTGGGCCGGTGTCGGCGCTGGGCACCATCAACACAGCGCAGTTGGCTTACTTCAAGAGGCTCGATGCGCAAGGCGGCACTGCCGGCTGCAAGATCAACGACATCATTGACGACGACGGTTTTGCGCCGCCCAAAACACTGGAGCAAACCCGCCGCCTGATCGAGCAGGACGAGGTGGCTTTTTTGTTTGCCCAGCTGGGCACCGGGCCCAATTCGGCCAGCGTCAAATTGCGCCCAGCGCCCGCATTGAGGCGCAGATCTTCGTCAAACACGCGCTGCAGCACAACCCAAAAGCCAGGTTTGCGCTGCTCTACCAAAACGATGATCTGGGCCGTGACTTTGTGGCCGGGGCAAAGGACGTGCTGGGCGCCCAGTACGACAGCCCGGTCAAGGCCGCGTCGTATGAGGTGACTGACCCCACCATCGACCCGCAATTGATCCAGCTGCAGGCCAGCGGTGCCGATGTGTTGATCTCGGGTGTGACCGGCAAATTTGGCGCGCTGGTCATCCGCAAAGCATCTGACCTGGCCTGAAAGGCCCTGCACTTTGTGCCAAGCGGGGTGGCGTCCGCCATGTCCACCATCAACCCGGCCGGGCCGGAGCGGGCCGTTGGCGTGATCACCTCGGTGTACGCCAAAGACCCCAGTGACCCGGCCTGGGCCGACGACCCGGCGATGAAAACCTACAAAGTCTTCATGGCCAAGTACTGCCCCGAAGGCAACCCCACCGAGAGCTACAACGCCTACGGCTACATGACGGCGATGGTGCTGCACCGGGTGCTGGAGCAGTGCAATGGCAACTTCAGCCGGGCCGATCTGATGGCCCAGGTGAACAACATCAAGGCCATGGACAACCCCATGCTGCTGCCCGGCATCCATGTCAATACCAGCCCCAGCAACCACCACCCGCTGCGCCAGATGCAACTGCAGCGCTGGACCGGCAAACAATGGGAACGCATTGGTCCCATCATTGAAGGAGCAGGCTTGTGAGCAGTGCTAACCCAACACCAGACGCGGCTGCACATCAGCCACAAACGCAGCCCAAATCCCCACTCGCCGGCCTGCGGGTGGTCGATTTGAGCACGGTGGTATTTGGCCCCTACTGCACCCAGACCCTGGCCGACCTGGGTGCCGATGTGATCAAGATTGAGCCGCCCGAGGGCGACACGGTGCGCCTCATCGGCACGCCGGCCCACACCCCCGGCATGGGCCCGGTGTTTTTGCGCTTGAACCGCGGCAAGCGCTCGGTGGTGTGGGACATGAAATCCCCCGCCGGCCGGCTGGCCATCGAGCGCCTGCTGGCCACTGCCGATGTGCTGCTGCACAACATCCGCCCCGAGGCGGTGGACCGCCTGGGCCTGGGTTATGACGCGGTGCGCGCACTGCGGCCCGACATCATCTACGTGCATTGCACCGGCTTTGGGCTGGATGGCCCGTATGCCGGCCTGCAGGCGTATGACGATGTGATCCAGGCGGCATCCGGTGCGGCCGCCTTGCTGCCCCGGGTGGACGGCAACCCCGCGCCGCGTTACCTGCCCATGCTGTTTGCCGACAAGGTGTCTGGCCTGCACGCCGTCTACGCGGTGCTGGCGGCGCAAATCCACCGGCTGCGCACCGGTGAGGGCCAGCATGTGGAGGTGCCGATGTTTGAGTCGATTGCCAGCTTCAACCTGGTGGAGCACCTGTGCGACATGACGCTGGTGCCGCCCACCGGTGATTGGGGTTATGCGCGCCAGCTGGACCCCACCCGCCAGCCCATGCGCACCAGTGATGGCTGGGTGTCGGTGGCGCCCTATGTGGACGAGCGCTGGTTGCGGTTTTTTGACGCAGTGGGCCAGCCCGGGCTGCTGGCCAGGCCGTCATTGGCTGACAAGGCGCTGCGCCGCGCCAACATGAGCGAGATGTATGTGCTGATGGCCGGCATCCTGCCCAGCCGCAGCACCGCCCAGTGGCTGGTCTTGTTCAAAGACATCGCCGTACCAGCGATGGCGGTCAACAGCATGGGTGACCTGATCGACGACCCGCACCTGCGGGCTGTAGGCCTGTTCCGCCAGCGTCAGCACCCCACCGAGGGCGCTTATCTGGAGGTGCGCCAGCCGGTGCGTTTTGGTGGCTGCACCTTGCCCGAGTTGCGCCACGCCCCGGGCCTGGGGCAGCACAGTGATGAGTTGCTGCGTGAGCTGGGCTTGTTGCCGGCCCAGAACGCCAACAACGCCCCCAGCGCCTGAGCGCCCGGGGGGGGTTAGCAGGCGTCGCTCAGCCTGGTGTGGGCGCTGGCATGGCGTCAGGCGCAGCGTCCATCGCCGCGTCCATCGCCGCGTCCAGCAGCGTCAGCGTGGCCAGTGCAAACAACAGCATGTTGTGCGGCCGGTTGTCCAGGCCGGTGCGCAACAACTGCTCACGCAGCACCGGGCCGTCCACCGCCAGGCAGGCATGGCCGGCGGGGTCGCCGTAGGGGTTGCCGGTGGGCCCGGCCGCCCCGGTCTCGGCCAAACCCCAGGTCGCTCTGAACCGCCGGCGCTGGTGCTGGGCCAACAGGCGGGCGTACGGTGGGCTGGACGAGCGCAGGCCGGCCATGTCGTCTGCGGTCAGCGTGGTCAGCAGCCGGAATGCGCGGCGGGTGTACAGCACCGCGCCACCCAAGTAGTAGGCCGACGCCCCGGCGCGCGCCAGCAAGGCGGCAGAGACCAGCCCACCGGCGGACGACTCGGCCACCGCCACCGTTTCGTTGCGGGCCACCAGCTTGTCACCAACCCGCAGGCCCAGCGCAAACAGTTCGGTCATGTCCATCGTCGTCAGCCCCTGGTTGTGCGGCCCAGTCTAAGGTGGGCGCTGGGCAAGCCTCGGCGCGGATGCGGTGGTGTGTTTTCACTGCGGTAGCGATCTTGATTAAAACCGCGCCGATAAAGATTATGTCAATTCTTGCCGGTCATCTTTAGTTTTGCGAGGTCCGTCACTGGCAGGCAGTCGGGCGTGGCCCAGGTGCCGCGCTGTAGGGCGAGTTCAGCGGCCCCTCGCTCCCGGGTTTGCGCCGGTGTCCTTGTTTTCAACCGTCCCCGGAACCCATAGCGCAACGCAGGCCTGCCGTCCGGAGGTCGGCTTGAAAAATAATGGTCAATCAGTACAAATTGGCTGTCTTGTAAGAATCTATCGGTATGCCGAAAACTGCCCGTGCGCTGCTGCAACTGCCACCTGCAACCTCGGGTGTTATCGAGAAGCTCGGCGCCGACCTGGCTGTCGCGCCGCCTGCGGCGCAAGGAGTCACAACGCTCCTGGGCGCAGCGCATGGGTGTGACGGTGTCCACGCTGCAGCGGCTGGAGGCCGGTGACCCTGCGGTGAGCATCGGCATCGTCGCCAGCGCGCTGTGGCTCATCCAGCTGATCGACAACACCGACGACCACGAGAAGAGCCACGCGCTGCTGGTCGTGAACCCTCTGGCCAACGGCCGGCTGAAACTGGCACCGGCCTATGCCATGCTGCCGACGAACTCCGGCCAGGGCTTGCAGGAGTTCATCTGTGGTGACAACGGCCGCGACGCAACGCTGGCCAACGCGATGTCGCAGTGCGCCGCGTTCGGCTTGTTGCCGGCAGAAGCGGCCGCCGAGGTGGCTGCCGTCATCGCGGTCGTGAACAATTGGCAGGCGCACTTCGCGGCGCTTGGCGGCACGGCACGGGACATCAGCAGCCTGGCCGCGCGCATCGATGGTGACCTGCTGCTGGACCAGCGCAGCGGATTCGATCCGGCTGTGGTCCGGTCCATGCCGGCCAGCCGCAGGAGGACCGGCCCGTTCAGACGGGGCTGAAACCCATTGGCTGCTGCCCAGCCTGTGTCTTTGTGTGCGCGCCGATAAAACTCATGCTGAACAGACGTGATGGCGAGTGACACATCTGCAAGGCGGCAAACCACGCAGCGTCACGGTGCATGCCGATGCGGTGCGGATGCGGTGCCGATGCCCCGTCAATCCACCCGCGCGCCTGAGGCTCTCACGATCTTGGCCCACTTGGCGCCGTCGGTGCGGATCAGCTTCAAGAACTCGTCCGAGCTGCTGGTGTAGGGCTCAAAAAACTGGGCGCGGATGGCCTGGCGCATCTCGGGTGAACGCAACACCTTGACCAACTCGCTTTGCAGTTTGTCGGCCACCGGCTTGGGCAGGCCCGCCGGCGCCATGATGCCAAACCACAGGTCACTGCCAGCGGCGGCGTAACCGGCCACGCCGGCTTCTTCCATGGTCGGCACGTCAGGTGCATACGGGCTGCGCCTGCTGCTGGTCACTGCCAACGCCCGCACCCGACCACTGCGGCTTTGCGGGATGGCCACGTTCAAGATGTCAAACATGAAAGTGATCTGGCCCGAGATGGTGTCGTTCATTGCCAGCGCGCTGCCGCGATAGGGCACATGCTGCATGGGCACGCTGGTCACCATCTTCAGCACCTCACCCGACAGGTGGTTGGACGAGCCATTGCCGGCGGACCCAAAACTCACCTTGTCCGGGTTGGCCTTGGCATAGTCAACCAGCTCTTTCACCGTCTTGGCCGGGTGGTTGGCGTTGATCACCAGCATGTTGACGTACGAGACCGCCGTGGTGAGCGGGGTGAAATCCTTGACCGGGTCGTAACCCACTTTGTCACCGTACAGCGCCGGGTTGATGGCGTGGGTGCCGGTGGTGGACAAACCGATGGTGTAGCCGTCGGGCGCTGATTTGGCCAGCGCCTGCATGCCCACACCACCACCAGCGCCGCCACGGTTCTCCACCACCACCGGCTGGCCCAGTGCGGCCTGCAGGTGCTGCGCCACGGTGCGCGAGAACACATCCGTCGGCCCACCGGGTGGGAAGGGCACGATCCACTTGATCGGCTTGCTGGGCCAGGCCTGGGCCCAGGCCGGGCTGGGCAGCGCGCAGGCCAGCACGGTGGCAAGCAGCGACAGCACCACAGTGCGGCGGCGAAGGATGTTCATGGAGCTCCTCAAGGCGGTGCGTGGCGCCCCGGCGGGGCAAGGCGGCGCAGTATGACCCGGCACACCGCGCCACCGCGCTGGAACACGCTTTGAATGGTTTGAAGCGGGGGTTAGCCTGCAGCGTCAGGCGGCGCGGCAACTTTTGGGGGCTACCTGATCGCCGCGCCATCCAAAGCGCCAGCAGGCCCTAGCATCCAAGCACTCTGCCGCCCAATTTGTGACGAAGCCGACTGTGAAGTTCAATGCCCCGGTCATCGCCATCGTCGCCGTGATCACCCTGACCATCCTGGCGGCGGTGTTCCGTGTGTCAACGGCGCCCGAGCGCATTCGCCTGCGGCTGGACACCGCCAAAACCACCTGCATCAAAGGGGGTGGTGATTGGGTCAAAGAGGGCCGTGACGCGCTGTGCCAGCCGGGCGCCGCAAAAAAATAGCGGCGTGGGCTGCGCTGCACCGGCCCGCCTCACTGCGGTTTGATGCCCGCCGCCGTGGCGTTTTGCTGCCACAGTGCCATGTCGCGTTTCAGGGTGCGGGCAAAAGAGTCGGCGTTGTCCCCCACCGGCATCAGCGTTTGCTCATACAGCCTGGCCCGCACCTCGGGCAGCTTGACCAGGCGCACCATTTCGGCCGAGTACTTGTCCACGATGGGTTTTGGGGTGCCGGCCGCCAGCAGCACGCCAACCCAGCCCAGCGCCTCAAAACCGGGGTAGCCGTTTTCCAGCAGCGTGGGCACGGTGGCCAGCAGCGGGGCGCGGCGCTCACCGCTCACGGCCAGCGGTTTGAGTTTGCCGGCGGCAATGTGCGCAGTGGCCGTGCTCACATCGGCCCAGCCGCAGGGCACCTGGCCGCCCAGCAGATCACTGGTCATCGGCGCTGAGCCTTTGTAGGGCACATGCGCCATGTCCAACCCGGCACGGCGGGCAAAGCCCTCCCCCACGATGTGCGACGACGAGCCGGTGCCAAACGAGCCAAAGCTGTATTTGCCCGGGTTGGCTTTGACCAGCGCCACAAATTCTTTCAAGGTGTTGGCCGGGAAGTCCGGCTTGACCACCAGCACCAGGTAAGACAGGCAGATTTGCGAGACCGGCGCAAAGTCTTTGATCGGGTCGTAAGGCACCTTGGCAAAGATGGCCGGGTTTTGCACATGGGTGGTGATGCCGATGAGCACGGTGTAGCCATCGGGTGTGGCGCGGGCCACTTGTTCAGTGCCGATCATGCCGCTGGCGCCGGGCTTGTTTTCAACCACCACGTTCTGGCCCCACGACTCTTGCAGCTTGTTGGCCAGCAGCCGGCCCACCAAATCGGTGGCGCCACCGGGTGGAAACGGCACGATGAACTTGATGGGCCGGTTGGGAAACGCGGCTTGGGCAAAGCCCAGCGGCACAGCGCTGCTGGCGGCCAGGCCCAAACCGACTTGCAAAATCTTGCGGCGGGGGATGGGTGGGTTGGCGGTCATCAATTTGGCGGTCGTCATTCAGCGCTCCACGGTTTTGTTCCAGCGGGTGTTCCACTCCGGCCGCAACTGGTTGATGCTGTCCCAGTCCAGCGTTTGCACGGTTTTCATATAGCCCTTGAAACGGTCCACCGGGCTTGCGCAACAGGGGTGCCGGGCTGGGTTTTCAGGTTGCTGGGGATCCGGTTGCCAAACTTCAGCGCGGCGGCCTGGGCTTGCGGCGCCGACAAAAACTCAGCCAATTTTTGCGCCAGCGCCGGGCTGTCATTGCCCTTGGTCACACACTCGGCCACCATCAGCAGCACCGAGCCTTCTTTGGGCTGGGCGTATTCCATGGGCACACCTTTGGCCTTCTGGGTGGCCACCGCAGTGGGCGTGAGCGGGAACAGTGCGGCCTCACCGTTTTGCACCGTCTCACTGAGCTTGGCCGAGTTGGGGATGTACTCCAGCACGTTGGGGCCGATGCTGCCGGCCCACTTGGCAAAACCCGGGTCCACGTTTTTCTCGGTGCCGCCCTGGGTGCGGTTGAACATCAAAAAACCGTGCAGGCCAAAGCTGCTGGACGGCATGGACTGGAACACCACCCTGCCCTTGAATTTGGGGTCGGCAAAGTCCGGCCACGAGGTGGGTGCGGGCCACTTTTTCTCGTCAAACATTTTTTTGTTGTAGCCGATGCCGGTCATGCCCACGTTCACGCCAGCAGCCATGCCGTCGGCCATGCGGGCACTGGGGTAAAGGTCTTTCAGCACGGCTGCGTCGCTCATCTTCTGGCATGGGCCCAGTTTGATGGCACGCATCATCACGCCGTCATCCAGAAACATCACATGCACCGGCGGCTTCTCTTTGCTGGTCTGCACCTTGGCCAGGATGTCAGACGAGATGCCCGGCACCACCACCACTTTGGCCCCGTGGATGCGCTCCAACGCGGGGAACACGTATTTGGTGTACGAGCGCTGCATGTCACCACCGTTCATGCCGATGTAGAGCGTGGGCTGCTGGGCCAGCGCAGCGGTGGTGACAGCCAGCGTGGACAGGGCCAGCAAGGACGCAGTCTTGCGGTGCAGAGACATGGTGGGTGCTTTCAGGGGTGGAGTGTCGGGGCGGACGATAGCGCTGCTGTGGCGTGGTGGGCGGGCCTGGCGTGGTCGTTTGAGACGTGGTGGCTTGAAAAGCGGCTGATGGCAAACGGCGCCAGCGGCACACCGGCCCGGCCCAGATGCACCCAGTGTGCCAGTGCCTCGCCCACGGCCGGGCCTGTGCTGGCACTGCGGCTGCCACCCATCACGCAGTTGCTGCGGGCGGTTTGGCGGCCGTAAATGCCACCGCCCTCCACGCCGATGTTGATGGCCATGAACTGCGGCAGCGGCTCGGTGACGGCCATGCCGGGGTGGATGCTGTGCAGCGGTGCGTCGTCACCCAACGCCCGCGCCACCGGCAGCGCCCAGGCACCGGCGCAGTTCAGCAACCACGGCGCTTGCACCAACAAACCCTGGCCGTTGCCCAGCACAAACCGGCTGCCGTTGTGCGCCAGTTCGGTCACCTCGCAGCCCTCGATCACCCGTGCTCCGGCAGCTTGTGCTGCGCGCGCAAACGCCGGGCTCACCAGCCGCGGGTTGGCATGGCCGTCACCCGGGCACCAAGACCCGGCAATGGCCCGCCCGCCCAACCACGGGTAGGCGCGGCGGAAGGCCTGACCGCTGATCAACTGCAGGCCCAGCCCCTGGCCATCCACCAGGCGGGCGTAGTGCTGCAGGCTGGCGATGTCGGCATCAGACCGCGCCAGCTTGAGGTGGCCGGTTTGTTGGTACTCACCGTCCATGCCGATGAGTGCTGGCAATTGGGCCCACAACTGCCGCGCCCGCAGCGCCAGTGGCAACTGCACCAGGCTGCGGCCCTGCACCCGCACACCGCCGCAGTTGACACCGCTGGCCGCAGCGCCGCAGCGGCCGCGCTCCAGCAGCACCACCGACAGACCGTGGCGGCGCAAAAACAGCGCCGCCGAGCTGCCGACGATGGCCACATCGGCCTGCAGGTGCGCAACCTGCGGATGCGTCGCCTGCAGGTGCGCAACCTGCGGGTGCGCGGGGGGCACGGTGGCTTCAGTCATCACGTTGGTCCTGCGGCACCGGGCTGGTGTCTGCCGCTGCCAGCGCGGCGCCCAGTGCGGCCACCGGCACCGGCTTGACCGGCGGCTGGCCACGCAGCCGGCCCACATCGGCCAGGGTGCAGCCTGCTGTAGGGGCCAGCAAGCGGGCCGCTGCCGGCGCGCACATGCGGCCCTGGCAGCGGCCCATGCCGATGCGGGTGAGGGCCTTCAAGCGGTGGAGCTCGTGGCAGCCGGTGCTGCGCACACAGGTGCGCAGTTCACCGGCGGTGATTTCTTCGCAGCGGCGGACGATCAGGTCGTCCGGCGCCTGGGCGGCCCAATCCGCCGGAACGGCGCAGAGGGTGTCCAGGCCTTGGCGGAAACGCTGTAACGGGACCAGGGCGCGCTCCAACGCCGCCACCTGCGCCGCAGGCACCGGGTGGCCAAAGTCTTGCAGCAGCGCCAGTGCCGCACGGGCGCCGGCCAGCCCGGCGGCGTCGGCGCCGGTGATCGCCGCGCCATCACCGGCCAGGTAGATGCCGGGCACGCTGCTGCGGCCGGCGGCGTCACGGCGCGGCAGCCAGGCCTGGTCCAGCGGATCAAAGTCAAAAGCGCAGCCGGCCAGGTCGGCCAATTGGGTCTCGCTGCGCAGGCCATGGCCAAAGGCGATGGCGTCGCAGGCTGTGGCTTCGGGCTGGGCGCCGGCTTGCCAGTGCAGGCCTTGTACGCGGCCGGCGCCCTGCCCTGCCCCCGCCCTTTCACCTTCTCCTTCAGCGCGCAGCAGGCGCACACCACGCTGCACCGGCACGCCGGCCAAGCGCAGCCGGGCCAGCCAGTAAGCGCCTTTGGCCAGCGCGGATGGGCGCGCCAGCAACTGCGGCAGGGCGCGCCAGGCGGCGTCTGGCGGCGCGGTGTCCAGCACCGCCATCACCTGGCCGCCAGCCTGCAGGTACTGCCAGGCCACCAGCAACAGCAGCGGCCCGGTGCCGGCAAACACCACCCGGGGCCCGATCAGGCTGGCCTGGGCCTTGAACGCCACCTGCGCGGCGCCCAGGGTGAACACACCGGGCAGTGTCCAGCCGGGAAAGGGCAGCGCCCGGTCGGTGGCGCCAGTGGCCAGCAGCAGCGCATCAATGGGCAGCACCTCCACCCGGCCGGCCTGCAGCAGGTGCAAGCAGCGGTCGTCAATGTGCCAGACCAGCGTGTCGGGCCGGTGCTCAATCTGGCCCTGCAGTGTGGCAAAACGCTGGAACAAGGTGGTGGCTTTACCGGCCTCAAAGCCGTACAGGCTGCGCGCCGGGCGTTGCAGCGGTGGTGGCGGCTGGTGGTAGATCTGGCCGCCAACACGCGGCGCTTTGTCGATCAGCACCGGGCGCAAGCCTGCTTGCACCAGCACCTCCGCAGCACGCAGCCCGGCCGGGCCGGCGCCGACGATGGCCACACGCGGTTGGCCGCTCATGCTGCTCATTTGGGCCAGGCCGCAGGCCGGGTCAACAGCTGCAAGCCAGGCCATCCAGCGTGAAGGCCAGTGGGGTGCGGGCAGAGCTGGCCAAACCGGCCAGGCGCGTCAACGGCGGCCGTGCCGTCATCGCTGCCCTACCAGCACCTTGTCCAGCCCGTACAGCCGGTCCAGCAGCAGCACCGCTGCGGTCAGCGCCACGATCAACGCAGACACCACCGCCATCATCGGGTCAATCGACTCGGTGGCCAGCATGTGCATGCGCACCGGCAGCGTCACCGTCTGCGGCGAGGTGATGAAGATGGACATGGTGACCTCATCGAAGATGTTGATGAAGGCCAGCATCCAGTCACCCGTCACACCCGGCAGCATCAGCGGCAGGGTGATGCGGCAAAACACCGTCCAGCGGCCAGCGCCCAGTGACAACGCGGCCTGCTCCACGCTGGCGTCCATGCCGGCCCGTGCGGCCACCACCAGGCGCAGTGCGTAGGGCGTGACGATCACCACATGCGCCAGCGTCAGCCACAGCGCCGAGCCGCGCGCATCCAGCAGCGCAAACAAACGCAACAGGGCCACACCCAGCACCAGGTGCGGCACGATCAGCGGGCCCATCAACAAGCCGTTGATGGCCTGCCGGCCCGGGAAATCATGGCGCGCAATGGCCAGCCCGGCCGGCACCGCCAACACCACCACCAGCGGCGCCAGCATGAAGGCCATCACCAGGGTGTGGAACAGCAGGGCGAGTGGACCGTTTTTCATGCACCCATCCGGCGGCGGTAGCGGCCTTCCAGCAGCGCTTGGGTACCCAGCATCACCACCAGATTGACCACCAACAACACCAGGACGATGGCCGCACCCAGCGGCCAATTCAGTTCATGCAGATATTCGTTATAAATCAGCGTGGCCACCATATTGAGGCGGCGCCCGACAGCAGGCCCGGTGTGATTTGCGGCAGCACCACCCGGCGCCACACCGCGGCGCGGGACACGCCCAGCGACAAAGCGGCGTTTTCCACCATCGGGGCCAGCTTTTGCCGCGATGTCCAGACCGGGATCACCATGAAGGGCAGCATCACATGCACCAGCGCCACCACCACCGCGATTGGGGTGTGGAGCATTTTCTGCCGGCCCAGGCCCAGCCACTCAAAGACCTGGTTGACAAAGCCCGCCGGCCCCAGCACCAGGCTCCAGCCAAAGGCCCGCACCACCACCGACACCAGCAGCGGCGCCAGGATCACCAGCAAAAACAAGGAGCGCCAGGGCGCGCCCATGCGGCTGAGGATGTAGGCCTCGGGCGCGTCCAGCACCACGCAGACCAGCGTGGTGAGCAGCGCCACCCAGGCGGTGCGGCCAAACACGGCCCAGTAATAACTGTCGCCCAGCACCCCGGCAAAGTTGGCCAGCGTGAAGCCGGGTAAAACGCCGCTGTTGTGGTTGAAGGGATGGACGGCCAGCACGGCGCTGAGGGCCAGCGGCAGCAACACCATCAAGCCGGACAGCAGCAAGGCCGGGGCGCTGAGCAGCCAGGGCGTGGCGCGGGTTTGGGCCAGGCCTGTCGCGTGGGCCACGGCCGTCATGACACACCCGTCATGCCACACCCACCTCAGCCGGCAGTAGCCTGGCCACGTCATCCGCCCAGGTCAGTTGCACATCGGCGTGTTCAGGCCAAGGCGCCTGGTTGTTGTTGGGGCAGCGCACCTCCAGCTCACCCAAGGTGCCGCTGACCCGGTAAAGCCATTGGCTACCGAGGAAAAACCGCTCCTCGATACGGGCGGCCAGACGGCCGGTGCTGGGGTCGCTGGCAAAACCCAGCTTCTCGGGCCGCAGGTACAGCGTGACTTCGGCACCGTCTGCCGGTGCAGCGCCCACCGAGGCGGCCAGCGGCAGCACCAGACCGTTGGCCAGTGCCACACCCGCGCCCCGCACCCGCCCCCGCAACAAATTGGCCTTGCCCACAAAGCCAGAGATGAAACGGTTGTTGGGATGCTCACACAGCCGGTGCGGCGCGTCCACCTGCTGCACCCGGCCGGCTTGCATCACCACCACCCGGTCGTTGATGGACAGCGCCTCGGCCTGGTCATGCGTGACCATGATGGTGGTGATGCCCAGCTTGCGCTGGATGCGGCGCAGCTCAAACTGCATGGCCTCACGCAGTTGGGCGTCCAGGTTGCTCAGCGGCTCGTCCAGCAGCAGCACCGGTGGCTCGATCACCATGCCCAGCCCACGCTGTTTGGGCGGCAGGTGGGTGATGTCGCGCCCGTCCAGCACGATGCGGCCACGTGTGGCCTGCACAAACCTGGCCAGCGCTTGCAGCGTGGTGGTTTTGCCGCAGCCCGACGGGCCCAGCATGCTGATGAACTCACCCCGTTCAACCGCCAGGTGCATGTCGATCAGCGCATGCGTGTCGCCGTAAGACTTGGACAAGCCGTCGAGGACGAGGAAGGACATGCTGGGTGGGTCTCCGTGGTGGCCCGGTGTGACTGCAGCAGATGGGCAACATCAACGCTGAAATCCCACCGATCGGAACATACCTCTATAAAAACCCATTGCGTGGAATCATTGATTAGGATTGAGCGCAATCATTCCACCCATCAACATCATGGCCAGCGACGAAACCTCAGTCTCCAGCTTGCACCGTGCGGTGCAAATCCTGCGGGCGTTGGCCGCCAGCGCGGCCGGTGGGTCGGTTGACGGGGCGGCTGATGGTTCGGCTGATGGTTCGGCTGACAGCTCTGGCGGTGGGTCGGTCGGTGGGTCGGCTCATCATGGCCAGCGCGTCAGTGACCTGGGCAAGGCGCTGGGCTTTACCCAGTCCACCACCCACCGGCTGCTGCAGCAACTGGTGGACGAAGGCCTGGTGACGCAGGTCAGTGCCAGCAAACGCTATGCGCTGAGCCTGGATTTTTTTGCGCTGGCCGCCAGTGCGGGCGCAGGTGCGGCCGGTGGCCTGCGTGAGCGTTGCCGCCCTGCCCTGCTGCGGCTGGGTGCGGCGCTGGGCGACAGCGTGTTTCTGCTGGTGCGCGCCGGGTTTGACGCGCTGTGCCTGGACCGCTGGGAGGGGCCCTTCCCCATCCGCAGCTTCACCGGCGACGTTGGCGGGCGGGTGCCGCTGGGTGTGGGCCAGGGCGCGCTGGCCATCCTGGCCCACCTGCCCGAGGCCGAGCGTGACGAGGTGATGCGCTACAACGTGCCACGCATCCGCTACCTGGGGGGCAGCTTTGGTGGGGCGTTTGGTGGGGCGTTTGGTGCGGCGTTTGGTGGGCATCAAGGCGGGTTGGACGAGGTGTTTTTGCGCACCGCCATCAACACCGTGCGCGCCCAGGGTTTTGCCAACACCAACGCCGGACTGATCGACGGCATGGCCGGCGTGGCGGTGCCGGTGTTTGACGCCAATGGCCAGATTGCCGCCGCCTTGAGCATCGGCACCCTCACGGCGCGGCTGGACGGTGACCGGCTGCCGGTGGTGGTGGGCCTGCTGCAGCGTGAGGCCAATGCACTGGTCCGCCAGATCAACCCCTTTGACCGCGTCTTGCGGCGGCCAGTCAACAGCCTGGCCTGACGCGCGAGGAGCGACTGGCACCCATGGCCATCGAATCCGGCACGTCGGAATCAAGGCAGAGGCAACACCCATGGCGGCAAGCACTGATCGGCCATACGGTGGCAAGTTCGGCGCTGGCGCTTGGTCGGCCTGGTGATACGGCCGCAAGCGCCAGGCAGCTTGCCACCATCCATGCACGATTGGGCCAACGCGCTGGGGCTTGTTGAGTTTGGCCACGCCGAGCTGCTGGTGCTGGACTCGCGGGCCTTCCCCACCGACCGCAAAACCGTGCGCGATGGCCGCTTGCGCAGCCAGCAACTGGCGCTGCTGCAGACCCTGAGCGCAGCCGCCATTGAAACCGCCCTGCCCCACCACCGGCTGGACGCGTGGTTTCCACATCACCTGTGCCGGGCCCTGCTGGCCAGCGGCTTGCTGCTGTTGGCGGACCTGCAAGCCCGGGTGCGGGTTTGATCAACTCGGCCCAAGTGGCCACCATCGGCTTTGACCTGGCCCCTGCCCTGCCGGCCACACGTGACCTGCAAGCCGATGCACAAGCCGTGCGCGCCTGGGCCGACGCACGCCCCGGCAGTGAGACCACCGCCAAGTCCTACTGCTGTGAGCCGGGCCGCTTTCTGCTGTTTCTTGAGCAGCGCCAGTTGACACTGGGCCGTTGCAATGCCGATATCTGCCTGGCCTGCATAACCTTGCCGCAAAACGTGTCACCCAGCTGGACCAGCAAACGCACAGCACCGCACCGCTAACGCACGCCGCCTGGAGCCCGTTTGCCGGGCGTTTAAGCCCGCGCAGCCAGCAGCACGCCATTGTTGTGGTGGGCGCGTGTTTTGCGTGGCTGGTGACAGCGCGCCACCTGGCGGGCAAGCCGTGGCGGCTGGTGGATCGCCGCACCGGGGACGACCGGCAGGCCGACGAGATGGCCAGCCGCACTTTTGCACCCGCGCTGTGGGCGCTGGTGTTGGCGCCGCTGGAGGCCCTGGCAGCCACTGAACCGGCAGCCGAGCTGCTGGACGCACGGCTGGGTGACCTACAACGGCTGGACACTGCGGGCGGGCACACGCTGCTGCTGCAGGTCAGCGGCAAGGGCAGCAAAAACCGGGTGATCCCGCTGGAGGTGGTGGGCCAACTGCTGGGCCATGCCGACCCACGCACCACCGCCAAAAACACCAGGGCGCAACTGCGGCGGGTCAGTGAGCAGATCGAAAACGCGTTTGGGCAGTGGCAGGATGCCGCCGCGCTGCTGGCACCACCGCCTTAGGACGGCTTGTGATCCGTCAAAAAGGCCTTCAGCAATTTGCCCAGCGCTTCATGCTGGCTGCCCAACAGCGCACCGGGCTCAAATTCAACAACCGCCCTGCCCTTGACGCCCACTTTGAGGGTGGCCAACTTTTTCTTGCCCACCGCAATCACCGTCTCCAGCGCGTGTGGCTGGGCTGCCAGGCCAAGCAAGCGGTCAAACACACCGGCTGCAGTGCGCTGGCCCGGCTGCGCAGCAACTGCCCGGGCGCGTGAGAGTACCCCGTCAGGGTCACGCTGCAGCGCGTCTGCCAAGGGTTTGGCCCAGCGCACCTGCAGGTCCAGGGGCGTGGCAAAAGCGGCAACAAGCTCTTTTGGCAGCTTGGCCAATTGCACTGCGCGTGAGGCATCCGACAGGTTGACGCCCAGGCTTTCTGACAGGCGGCGCAGGCTGGGGTAGAGGCCTTTTTTGATCGCCTCGTCATACATGCGCCCTTGCTCCCAGGCGCTCAGGTTTTTGCGGCTGCGGTTCTCCCGGTCCATCGCCTCAAACAGCGCCTTGTCGTCCATGTCGGCCACAACCACCGCGTTGACGGCCAGGCCCAACGCCAGGCAAGCCTGGTGGCGGCGGTGGCCAAACACAATTTCATGGCAGGGTGTTTGACCGTCAAACACCTCGGCAGCACCTGGGATGGCGCGCACCATGATGGGCTGCACATTACCGCCCGCACTGGCAATTTCATCCTTCAGCAGCTGGAATTCCTGGGTGCTGAATTCAGCCTCTGCACGGTTGGCCCATGCGCTGCGCCGCACGGACCGGGGGTCTAACGCACGCACCAGGCTGGCACCCTCAAACGCAGTGAGTTGGAGTTTGGCCTGCGCCAACTTGGCCCGCGCGCCAACCAGTTCTTGGGATATCTCGGCCTCGCGGGTGATGGCCGCCATCACGCTGCCCACACCGGTGAACGGTTTACCGGGCTCCCGGGTGGCGTCTGGTGCTGGCGCCTTGGCCTCCGGGTCGGGTGTTTGACCGTCAAACACCTTATTGGCCGCAGCCCGGGGTTGGAACCCCGCCATGCTGATGCCCGCCGTCTTCAATGCTGCTTTCTTGACCATCATTACCCCCTCAAACGGCCACATGCCGGCGCCACGAGGCGCGGATGATTTCTTCCATCAACTCGGTGACCTTGTCGTAGGCGTCAAGCGCACGTTTGTAGGTGCGCTGGTTGCCCTCATAGCGGCCGATGTCGTAGACCGTTCCAAACTCGGCCGCACTGGACGATGCCACCGTTGTTTTGGGGATCTCCGCCGGCAGCACTTTGCCCTCGTAGGTTTTGCCAATCCATTCACGCACCACCGCAGCGGTGGCGTCCTGGCTGTCAACGCGGGTCAGCAGCACGCGCACAAAGTCAAAGTCCTTGGTCACGCCCCGGTGCATCACCAAGTCGCCGGTCAGGTCAGAAAACAAGCGCCAGAACTGCGCTGCCGACGCAGCGTCCAGCGCATTGGGCGGCAAGGGCATCAAGATGCCGTCGCTGGCCATCAGCGCATTGATGGTGACGTAGGACAGAGCCGGGGGGGTGTCCAGAATGATCACGTCGTAGCGGGCCCGCACATCATCCAGGGCAATGTTCAGCGCATTCCAAAACTCAAAGCCTTCTTCCCGCATCTGCCTGGCCGGCAAGCCAAATTCAGCAGCAAAGAGCAGGGGGGCTGCACACACCAAATCCAGGTTGCTCCAGTAGGTGGTCTGGATGGACGGCTCAATGCTGGATTGCTGGCCCAGGCAGATTGGCAGAATCGTCTGCGATTCGTCCACCTCGGTATCGGGCATGATGCCGAACAGGGTGGTCAGTGAGCCCTGCGGATCACAGTCAATCAGCAGCACCCGGTGGCCTTTGAGCGACAACCCCTGTGCCAGGCTCATGGCGGTTGTGGTTTTGCCCACACCGCCTTTGAAGTTGGCCACAGAGATGCAAATGGCCTCGGCGCCTTCTGGCCGTAGTCGTTTGGCGCGGTAGGCCCGCACCCAGGTTTGGGTTTCTTCCAGCGTGAACTCGCGGCGGTTGCCACTTTGGTTGATCCTGCCGCCGGGCAGGTCGGCCTTGCCCAGCCGGTACACGATCTGGCTGCGGTCCACCTCACACAAGGCCGCAAGTTGGGTGGCATTGAAGGTGGGGGCGGTTTTGCGCCGCTCTGGCGCCAGGATGGCGCTGCGCACCTCGGACATCAGGTAGCCCGCACGGTCAGCCTGCTCCATGATGTCCGACAGTGACTGCGGTTCCAGCATCAGTTCTTGGGTCATCGTCTTTGCCGACAAAGCGGTGGAGTACTGAGATGTTTCTATTGTGCTGGCTTTCTTTAGTCAAACCAATGCACACCGGTTTTGCTGATGGAAATTTGCAAGCACAGCACTGCGGGTTCTGGAATGCGGGGGCCAGGGCTGTTCAAGACGTTTTTTGTCGTCCTCAAAGCCCAGATCGGTCTTCAAAGTTCTTCAAAATCTTTAAACTTTTTTAAACCCTTTTAGCACCGGGATTGTTCAATGCTGACAACAGCTTGCAGTGCAATAGGTGAGGCTCCACAGGGCTTAACGTGAGGTTCCACAGGGCTCAACGTGAGCCCCCACAGGGCGCAACGTGAGCCCCTGCAGGACCCAATGTGAGTGCATACAGGCATCAATGCAGGTCTGCGCGCCGCCCACAGCGGGCCCTGTGTCCACACACATTTCCCACACATTGGCACCCACATGGCAATGCACCAGCGCGGTGGGACGCCCACCCGGTACGCCAGGGGCACAGCACCAGCAACACCACTGCAACCGTAGGCCGAGAACCTTGCGCAGCCACAACAGCGCCGGCTTTTTGGCAGTGAGCGGGCGCCACACCCCAGTTGAACGTGAGCCGCCACAGGGCTCATCGCCCAGGCCTGATACGTGAGACGGGCCCGCTATTTGTTCTCACGTGCCCTGCTATGATTTCTCATGCCAGACCAAGGCCGCCTCTTTCCAGCCGATGTTGATGACGAGCACCTGCTCAAGCATGTCAATGCCGTGGCGTTGATGCCGGTGCCGGGTGGGCGTCGCATCACGGCGTTTGGCCGCCGGGTTTTTAATGTGTTGCTGCACCGGGCACAAGAAGCCGGTGAGTTGGATGAATACCAGGCACGGTTGCATGAAATCGTGGGCGACGCCGGCTATAACAGCAACGACACAGCGCCCATCCGCAAGGTGCTGCGTGAGTTGATGTCCACCACGGTGGAGTGGCAAAGCCCCACCAATGGCGAGATCGAGACCTGGGACGCTTGCAACCTGCTCAGCGGCGCGGGCACCACCAAGGACAAACGCAGCGGTGCGGTCACCATCCGCTGGCGCTATGACACCAAGGTGCGCGCCCAGTTGTTAAGCCCCGACCGGTATGCCCGGCTGTCGTTGGAGGCCATCACCCAGCTGGTGTCCCACCCGGCAATGGCGCTGTATGAAATTTGCGCACGCTATGTGGACAACCCCGGCCACCTGACCGCACGCCAGCACTGGCGTTGGTGGCGGCCGGTGCTGATCGGCGTGGTGGGTGACGACAGCAAGGCCGAGTACCGGTTCTTCAAGCGCGACGTGCTGCACAAAGCCATTGCCGAAATCAACGCCCGCACCAATCTGCAGGTGCGTGGGCCGATTGAACACAAGGAAAAAGACAACCGCACGATTGCCGAAATCCAGTTTGAGGTGTTTGCCAAAAGTGATCTGGCCAGCCGCAAGCAAGCCATTCCGCTCAGCCATGTGGTGGTGGACGATTTGCCGCTCATCGGCCGCGCGCTCAATGCCGGCATCCCACAAGCTGAGGCCGAGGCCTTGATCCGCAAGCACGGCCCCGGCCAGTTGGCCGCCGCACTGGACGCGTTGGACAAGCGGCTGAAGATGCCCAGTGACAAGGTGGGGGCGGTACACAAGCCCGGCAGTTGGCTGCGCGCCCACATGGCGCGGGTTGCCCAGCTTGCGCCCGCACCGGCGGCCAGCAGTGACCCGGCCGTCAGCCCTGAAAGCCTGCAAAAACACCGTGCCGCCTGGACCGATGAATGGTTGCGGCGGCGCAAGGACAGTGTGCGCCAGGGCTTCCTGGCGCTTGAAGAAGCGCAGCAGCACGGCCTGATCGACGCCTTTCGCCAAGAACTCAAAGCCAGTGCCCAGACCCAACTCCTCAAGCGCCTGGACAGCTCGGGCTGGCAGCACCGCATGGTGTTGGTGGGCTTCACCAAGTTCTACGCCCTGCGCGTGATCGGTGACGGTTGGGACAAACCGTCGGCAGACGACATCCTGGCCATTGCGGCCGAACTGGCCAGCACGGGCCAAGCCGCCGCAAAGGGCTGAACCTTGCTGCGCCAGGCCGGGTCAGCGGTTGCGGTCCATTCACCCATTCACCCATTCGTCGAATAGGACGATGCCGCCCCCGCACACCACCCCATAGCATCTGCCCACCACCGTTTGGACAGGCCTGCCTTTGCAGCACGACAACACCCCGGTCACCGTCGGTATCGGCGAAATCACCCACCGCTGCAAAGACCTGGCCTTGAGCCTGAAACCTATCGTGCTGATGCAGCGTGCGCTGCTGGCGGCTCAGGCTGATGCTGGTGCCGGCTTGCTGCCCTTGTTGGACAGCCTGGACATCGTCTGCGAACACTCCTGGCCCTATGCCGACGCGCCCGCGCTGCTGTGCCGGCAGTTGGGCGTGCAGCCCGCGCGCCAGGTGTATGGCCAGCGTGGTGGCCAATCCGCGTCAGCTTTCCCCACGCAGCGGCGCAGCGCATTGCACGCGGGCAAAGCCAGGTGGCGGCCATCACCGGGGCTGAAGCGCGGTATTCCGTGGCAGTGGCAGCCAAGGCCGGTGTGGCGCTGCCCTGGACGCCGGCTGACCCCCATGTCAAGTTGGTGCGTGGAGCGCAAATCTGCCACCCGCTGGCCGTGCAGCATGACTTGATTGCACCCATCACCATTTACCCGCTGTGCGAAAACGCCACCCACGCCGCCTGCGGCCTGGTGCGGGCTTTGCGCGGCGCGCCGGGCAAAACTGCGCTGCTGTACGGGCAGGGCGAGTACGTCACCAAACACCATGTGCTGGTGTTGGGCGCAGCAGCTGGTAACCCGGCATTGCTAACGCAAGATGAGAGCGTGCAAGCCGCCGCCGAGGCACGCCGCCAATCGATGCCTGCGTTGCTGCTGGTCTGGCAGGGCGGCGCTGGAAACCTTTACCGTGGTCTACGGCCGCAGCCGTGCCGCCGAGCACGGCACGGTGCTGGCGCGCACGGCGGCAGGGCAGCGGCTGATGGTACGGGTGGGCGGCACAGATGCTGCCACGCTGGCCGTGCTGGCCGTGCTGACCGTGCTGACCGATCTGGACCAAAGCCCCATTGGCCGCAGCGGCCGTGTCAGCATGGGCGCTGATGGCTTGCTGCGCTGGGCGGCGGGCTGAACGCCTGCAGGTTTTGCGTGCCCGGTGGCTGAGCCGCTGCACCCGCCGATCAATCCAGCCGGATGTTCCTGGCCGTGATGATGCGCGCCCAGCGGTCGTGGTCAAACCGCATTGAACCCAGTGAGGCTTCGGGGGTGGACCCGTTGGGGATGATGCCGAGCGCGTCGATGCGCTCGGCCATGGCCGGGTCATTGACAACGGCATGGGCGGTGGTCTGCAGCTTGCTGGTGATGTCCCTTGGGGGTGCCTTGCGGCAGGTACAGCGCAAACCAGCCCAGCGCGTCCATGTCGGCAAAGCCTTGTTTGGCAAAGGTGGGCACCTCGGTGGCCAGCGGGGCGCGGCTTTTGTCCACCACAGCCAGCGGCCGCATCTTGCCCGCAGCGGTGTGCTGGGCGGCGCTGCGCGCCGAGATGAAGGCCGCACTCACCTGGCCGCCCAGCAGGTCGTTGATGGCCTGGGCCTCAGCTTTGTAAGGCACCTGCAGCAGCTGGATTTTTGCGGCGACCTGCAGCATTTCGCCGTACAGGTGCGAGCTGCCGCCCACACCGGTGGTGGCGCAGGAATACTCCCCCAGCTTGGCCCGCGCCAGCTTGACAAACTGGTCCAGCGTGCTGGCCGGCACCTGGCTGCCCAGCACCAGCGCGGTGGGCATGCGGCCCAGCTCGGACACCGGCTGGATGTCCTTGAACGGGTTGTATTTGGCGCTGCTGTAGAGCGGTGGATTCTGGATGATGGAGGTGAGCGAAAACAGCACGGTGTTGCCATCGGGCCGCGCGCGCGCGGTGAGGCTAAACACCGCCGTGCTGCCCAGCAGCGCCGCGCTGCCCAGGGTCAGCGCATCGCGGTGTTTGAGTTGCAGGTTGTTCCTGGTGTCCAGAAGGCTGTCGGGCTTGGCGGTGCGGGGGCAAGCAGCGGCTTATTTGCCGGTGAACTGCGGTGGCCGCTTTTGCATGAAGGCGGCCCTGCTGCGGATGTCGCAGCCCAACGCGGTGTCCATGCCGTAGCCGGCAGCGCCGCCAGTCACCGCGCAGATGGTGGGTTTGTCCATGGCCTGCAGCACTGTGGGTGGGGTGTTGCGCAAGTCCAGCGTGGTGGGCAATGACGCGGCGCTGATGCCGCCTGCTTGGAGATTCGGCCGACTCTTTCGCAAATCCAGCCCGGCGTAAAACGCCCGGCCGCTGCCGGTGAGGATCAGACAGCGCACCGCCGGGTCTTCATTGGCCTGCAGCAGGCGGCGGGTCAGCGCGTTGAGCATGGGGCCGGAGATGGTGTTCATCCGCTCGGGCGCGTTGAGCGTGATGACGGCAACGTGGGCGTCCACCGTGTACAGCACCTCATCTTGCGGCTGGTTGGTGTTGTCGCCCATGTTCCCGCTCATGCAGCGTCTCCGATGTTCAGGGTGTGCAGCAGCGCCACCGGCACCGCCACCAACTTGGCCAGCAGGGCCTCGCCAACGGCCTTGCCGGCCTGGTCGGCGCGCAGGTTGTTGGACCCACTGCGGCCCAGCAGGCCATTCAAGACAAAGTGAACCGCGTGCAGCGTGGGCAACTCATGCCGCAGCACGCTGAGCAAGCGGGTCTCGGGCAGCAGGCTGCGCAGCGCATCACTGCTGACGGCTTGTTGCAGCCAGGGCCAGGCCGCCGCATCACGCGCCCACAGACCCACGTTGCTGTTGCCGCCCTTGTCGCCGCAGCGGGCATGGGCGATCAGGCCCAGGGGCACCAGGCGTGTCGATTGCTGTGTGTGCCCATCCACAACGGCGGGCGCGGCCTCTTGCGCAGGCGGTTGCAACAGCAGTGGCCCGGCGGGTGGGTGCGGCACCTCCAGCCGCCGGCCATCGGCCAGCACCACGCTGTGCTGCAGCGGATGCACTGGCAACACCGCCGGCCAAAATTCAACACGCTGCCAGGGCTCAGACACCCGGCGCGCGCCGGTGTCCAGGTGGTAGCCCGGCACACTGCTGAGGTAGAGGCTGCTGAGGCCTGCCGCCAACGCCAGCAGCGGGCCGCGTTCTTACAAGGCCAGCTTGGTGGTGGCCGGTGGGGCAAAGCCACGGGCGCCGCGCACCAGCACCCGGTCGGGGGTCGGTTGCTGCAATTGCACGGTGGACAAGTCGGTGCTGACATCGGGGTTGAGGTACATCGGTCCCTGAATTTCGTAGACCAGTTGCGTGGTCACCGTGTCCACCGTCACCATGCCGCCTTGGCCGCTGTGTTTGCTGATCACCGCGCTGCCGTCAGCCGCCACCTCGGCAATGGGGAAGCCGGGTTTTTGCAGCAACGGCACGGCTGTAAAGCCGCTGAAGTTGCCGCCGGTGGTGTGGGGCCCACATTCAATGACGTGGCCGGCCACCACCGCGCCGGCCAGGGCCTGCCAATCGTCCACCGCCCAGCCATGCCACCAGGCGCAGGGGCCCAGGGTGAGTGAGGCATCCGTGACGCGGCCGCACACGACGATGTCAGCGCCCTCGCGCAGCGCGGCGGTGATGCCCCAGCCGCCGATGTAGGCGTTGGCGGCAATGGGTTGGGTGTCTGGTGTCACGGCCCAGGCATCCAGCGGTTCGCCGGTATCCATGTGCGGCAGCGTGTGGCCGGCGGCACGCAACACGGGCAGGCGTTTCGGATGGGGATTGGTGGCCGGTGGGCGTCATGCTGAAAGTCTGGCCCAGGTGGGCCTGCGCCAACCATCGTCGGGTGGGACGAATCGGCGTGGTGGGGCGTGGCGTGGTGTTGTGGGGCGTGCTGGCGGGGCAGGGCGGGTGAGTCCGCTGCATGACAGTGGCGCTGCAGCACGCTCCGTTCAGTGGCCAGCGTTGTTTGTGCGCCATTTGCGTGCCATTCACCCGCCACCCGTCCAGCGGAGACCTCCGACCATGCCTGCACCCCACAGTGCCCCCGACCCCAGCCAACCCTTGATTGGCGGTGTGCGAGATAACCAGCGCCTGGACGAGGCCGCGCTCAACACCTGGTTTCGCACCCCGTGGCCAATCCGCTTGAACTGCTGTTACAGCAGTTCAACCGGGGTGCGTCCAACCCCACCTACCTGATCAACGCTGGCAGCAGCCGCTGGGTGTTGCGCAAAAAGCCGCCCGGCCCGTTGTTGGCCAGCGCCCACCAGGTGGAGCGTGAGCACCGGGTGATGGCCGCGCTGGGGGGCATCGGCTTTCCGGTGCCGCGCATGCGGGCGCTGTGTGAAGACGTGGCCATCATCGGCACCGCGTTTTGTGTGATGGATTTTTTGGAGGGCCGCATCTTTCGGGACGCCCGCCTGCCCGGCCTGGCGCCGGCCGAGCGGGCTGCCATTTAGGACAACCTGAACGCCACGCTGGCATGCCTGCACCAGGTGGATGTGGGGGCGGTGGGCCTGGCTGATTTTGGCCGGCCAGGCAACTATTTCCAGCGCCAGATCGACCGCTGGACCCGGCAATACCGCGGTGCCCAGACTGAAATCCTTGCCCCGATGGAACGGCTGATCGCCGAGTTGCCGGCCCGCCTGCCCGCCAGTGACGAGACCGGCATTGCGCACGGCGATTACCGGTTAGAAAACATGATGTTCCACCCTACCGAGCCGCGCATCATCGCGGTGCTGGACTGGGAGCTGTGTACCCTGGGCGGGGTGGATGTGGCGGCCGCCGGCATCCCTGACGAGGCCGCGTATGGGGCGGCTTGTTGCCAGCGCACCGGGCGCAGCAGCATCCCGGGCTTCAACGTCTACCTGGTGTTTTCGATGTTCCGGCTGGCGGCCATTGGCCAGGGCGTGTTCAAGCGCAACCTGATCGGCATTGGCAACACGGCTGCGTGAGCCGACAACGGCCACACCCAACACCTGGCCGAGCCGATGGCAGTCCACGGCATTGGCCACCCGGCCGAGTGGGCCGGCCGGGTGGCAGAGTTGCTGGCGGTGGTGGGCCTGCTGCCCGAGCATGCACGCCGCTACCCGCACCAGTTTTCGGGTGGCCAACGCCAGCGGGTGGGCATTGCACGGGCACTGGCGTTGCAGCCGGACTTGATCGTCTGTGACGAGGCGGTGTCGGCGCTGGACGTGTCCATCCAGGCCCAGGTGGTCAACCTACTGCAAGACCTGCAACAGCGCTTTGGCCTCTTGTACCTGTTCATCGCACATGACCTGGCGGTGGTCAAACACATTGCCGACCGGGTGGCGGTGATGTATCTGGGCAAGCTGGTGGAAGTGGCCGAC
>JAYVLI010000046.1:0-3603 GCA_043759535.1 Betaproteobacteria bacterium
GGCGCCGATCACATGCATCAGCGGACCGCCCTGGATGCCGGGAAAGATGGCGCTGTTGATCTGCTTGGCAACCGCGTCCTTCATCAGGATCAGGCCACCCCGTGGGCCACGCAAGGTCTTGTGGGTGGTGGAGGTGACGACATCGGCAAACGGCACCGGATTGGGGTAAACACCCGCAGCGATCAGCCCGGCGTAGTGCGCCATGTCCACCATGAAGTAGGCGCCAATGGCCTTGGCCACCTTGGCAAAGCGCTCAAAGTCGATGCGCAGTGAATAGGCTGAGGCGCCAGCGATGATCAGTTTGGGCTTGTGCTCATGCGCCAGGCGCTCCATCGCGTCGTAGTCAATGGCTTCATTGGCGTCCAGGCCGTAACTCACCACCTTGAACCACTTGCCACTCATGTTGAGGGGCATGCCGTGGGTCAGGTGGCCACCTTCGGCCAGGCTCATGCCCATGATGGTGTCACCCGGCTGCAGCAGGCCAAAAAACACCGCCTGGTTGGCCTGTGAGCCGGAGTTGGGCTGCACGTTGGCGTTTTCAGCGCCGAACAACTGCTTGAGGCGGTCGATGGCGAGCTGCTCGACCACGTCCACGTACTCGCAACCACCGTAGTAGCGCTTGCCAGGGTAGCCCTCGGCGTACTTGTTGGTCAGCTGTGAGCCTTGCGCCTGCATCACGGCGGGCGAGGCGTAGTTTTCGCTGGCGATCAGCTCGATGTGGTCTTCCTGCCGGGCGTTCTCGAGCCCGATGGTGGCCCACAGCTCAGGGTCGGTGTTGGCAAGCGTGGATTGGGTGCGGTCAAACATGGCGGGCAGTCCTGTTGGGGAGGTGAGACCCGCCGGCCGGCGTTTGCCAAGGCAAACAAAACCAAACCGAGGGCTGCCCAGGCGAACGGCTGAACCGGCGGAGGCTGCGTAGCAGCCATCCCTTTGCTGGGCCGGGCCTGCGCTTCCCGGTGGTCATCCACCTTGGGCCGAGAGGCCCTATCGCCAGTTGCGCAGGCTGCTCAAGTGTAATGGATGGCTTTGGCGGTGGTGGCACCCGCAATGCGTGGCGCATGTCATGCGCTGCGCGCCAGGGTCAGCGCAGCAAGGCCACACTTTCGCTGACCAGCGGTGTGCTGGCGGGCGTTGCCGGGCTGTGCGCAGGGAAGGGCACAGGCACCACGGGCAAAGGCGCCGCAGCGTTGGACACGTTGATGGCAATCTTGCGGCCATCGGCCACCTGACGCAGGTGGTTTTGCTCCATCAGCACCTTGCCGACATAACCACCGTCTTCGTTGCTGTTGGCGGCACCGACGTAGTACTTCAGCCCAGCCTCCAGGCTGCCGGCACGGGCAATACATTCTTTGAGCACCTGCACACCCACCCGCAGGTTGCTGACCGGGTCAAACGCAGCACGGATGCCACCAAAGGCCTCGTACTTGTCGTCGTGGATGCGCGTCATGACCTGCATCAGGCCCTGGGCGCCCACCGGGCTTTGGGCAAACGGGTTGAAGCTGGACTCAATCGCCATCACCGCCAGGATCAGCGTGGGGTCCAGGCCGAAGCGGCTGCCCACAGACCAGGCCTCCAGCACCAGGCGGCTAACCGGCTCAGGCGCCACTTT
Source organism: Betaproteobacteria bacterium (assembly GCA_043759535.1). Classification (GTDB taxonomy): domain Bacteria; phylum Pseudomonadota; class Gammaproteobacteria; order Burkholderiales; family Burkholderiaceae_C; genus Pseudaquabacterium. The sequence goes on from JAYVLI010000046.1 coordinate 1,610, forward strand.
GTAGCGCTTGGACAACCATTGCGCCACGGCGGCCTGACGGCGCGGCAGCGAGGTGGGGTCGGCGGCGGTGGCCCGGTCGACAGCACCGGGTTCTGGCTCGACCAATTGCTGCTCTTCGGGCTCACGCGCTTCCTGGCGGGCTTGCAGCCAGTCCAGTGCGTGGCGCTCGGCCAGGGTGCGGATTTCTTCGCGGCCACCGGCAAACAACGCCACGCCCACCACGCACAAGCCCAGCAGGGCCAGGGAGTTGTGGCTGACTTCAAGCAGGCCCGCACCCACATCGCGCAGAAACACCTGGGCAGACGCGACACAGGCCAGGGCGGCAGCACGCAATTTTGCAATCGCCGGCATGTTGAACCTTTCAAAAGCGCCGGGGCTTGAGGCCTGCCGGCTGGGCCGCCTGCAAAGCTGCAGGACCGGCGCTGATAATGATTTTTGACCAATCAGGCCTGCGCTCGGGCGCGACCATCAGGGTGGCCGCCAAGCGCCGACGGGCTGCATCTTGGCAAACAGTACGGCCCAGCTGAAGTCCAAGGGACCGGTGGGTTAACCCTTGTCTTGACCACCGAAATGAATTTTAGGAAGCCCATTCATAACGGTCAAGTATATCAAAACCGCTTTTTATGAGCTTCAGGAATGAAATACCGAGATCTGCGTGACTTTGCCGCTCAACTTGAGCGCATGGGTGAACTGCGTCGCGTGGCCCAACCGGTGTCACCCAAGCTGGAAATAACGGCCTTGTCAGACCGTGTGCTGCGGGTCGCCGGCCCGGCGTTGTGGTTTGAGCAAGCCACCGGTTTTGATGTGCCGGTGCTGGCCAATCTGTTTGGCACACCGCAGCGGGTGGCGCTGGGCATGGGCGCCTCTGCGGTTTCCGAGTTACGCGAGATCGGCAGCCTGCTGGCGCGCTTGAAAGAGCCCGAGCCGCCGCAGGGTTTGAAGGACGCCGGCCGGCTGGTGCAGATGGTCAAGGCGCTGTGGGACATGAAGCCGGTACGCCGCCGTGACGGCCCCTGCCGCGAGGTGCAACTGGCCGGCGACGAGATCGACCTGGCGCGCTGGCCGATCCAGACCTGCTGGCCAGGCGACGCTGGGCCGCTGATCACCTGGGGTTTGGTGGTCACGCGTGGGCCGCAGGCTATTGAGCGACCGCGCCTGCGCCAGAACATCGGCATCTACCGCCAGCAGGTGATCGGCCCGCGTGAGGTGATCATGCGCTGGCTGGCCCACCGGGGCGGTGCGCTGGATTTCCGGGACTTTGCACGCGTCAACCCGGGCCAGTCGTTTCCGATGGCCGTGGCGTTGGGCGCTGACCCGGCCACCACGCTGGGCGCGGTGACACCGGTGCCGGACACGCTGTCGGAGTACCAGTTTGCCGGCCTGCTGCGTGGCAGCGCCACCGAGCTGGTGGACTGCGTGGTGGGTGAGGCCGGCCGCTTCTTGCAGGTGCCGGCCACTGCCGAAATGGTGCTGGAGGGCCACATCCCCACCGCCGAGCCGGGCTTTGAGGGCCGCAGTGCGCACGGCGTGCCGGTCAAGGAGATTGGCGGTTATCTGCACGCGCTGGAAGGGCCTTATGGCGACCACACCGGCTATTACAACGAGCAGGACTGGTTCCCGGTGTTCCGCCTCAACCGGCTGACGCACCGGCGTGACCCGGTCTACCACTCCACCTACACCGGCAAGCCGCCGGATGAACCCGCCGTGCTGGGCGTGGCGCTGAATGAAGTGTTTGTGCCCATCCTGCAAAAGCAGTTTCCGGAGATCGTGGATTTCTACCTGCCGCCCGAGGGCTGCAGCTACCGCATGGCCATCATCTCGATCAAGAAGAGCTACCCCGGCCATGCCAAGCGCCTGATGTTTGGAGTGTGGAGTTATTTGCGCCAGTTCATGTACACCAAGTTCATCGTGGTCACCGATGACGATGTGGACGTGCGCAACTGGCAGGAGGTAATCTGGGCCATCACCACCCGCATGGACCCGGTGCGCGACAC
>JAYVLI010000047.1:0-14474 GCA_043759535.1 Betaproteobacteria bacterium
CATCAGCACCACAAACTCTTCACCGCCAAAGCGGAACAACTGGTCGTGGAAGCGGAACACCGAGCGCATCAGCCGCGACAGCAGCAGCAGCACCTCGTCACCGATGAGGTGGCCGTGCTGGTCATTGACCCGTTTGAAATGGTCAATGTCGATCACCCCGATGAAACATGGCTGGGCAGCCAGCGCGGTGCGCCGGTCCACCGCATCCACCGGTGTGGCCAGCACTTGCAGCAAGGGGGCGTCCGTGGCTGCGGGTTCGGGCAGCAGCGCGACACCACCAGTGCCCAGCTTGGAGAACGCCTCGTCAAAGGTCTTGCGGTTGAGCAAGCCGGTCAGGGTGTCCCGCTCGCTGTAGTCCAGCAGGCCCTGAAAGTTGCGGTAGATGCGCAAGATGCTGCTGACCAGGCGGTGGGCGGCGTTGTCCAGCGGCTGGACGGCGGTGATCTCCAGCACACCGGCCACATCGCGGTCAATCGTCAGCGGGAAGACCGCCACGTGCGGCGGCCCGGCCAGCACCACCACTTGCTGGCTGCGCAGCGCCTGCAGCCGGGCCGGAAACGCGTCCAGACCGGGCAGGTGCGACAACTCGGCCCAAGGCGGGTCAGACGTGGCGGCCAGGTCATGCAAGCCCAGCCTGGCGCGGGTCAACCAGCGCCGGTCGGCCTCATCCCCCACGCAGCGGTGGATGGCCACCTGCTGCGGGTGCAGCAAATCACGAAGCGCAGCGGCCAGGGTGGTGTCCAGCACATCCCGGTCACGCAGGGTGGTCAGCTCGGCCAACTGGTCAACAACTTTGGACATGGCTTGGCTTGAAGAGGGCGGCAGACAGGGCGCCAGACAGGGCGGCCGGGTGGCAGCGTGGGGCGGGTGGCGCAGCCCGGCCGCGCCGCCCGAGTATGCGATCAAACGCCGACCGGGCGCCGGGCGTGGCGGGCCACCAGCGCCAGCAGTTCATCCTCGGCATACGGCTTGCCCAGGTAGTGCTCCACGCCCAGGGTGACGGCGTAGTCGCGGTGTTTTTGGGCAATGCGGGAGGTGATCATGATGACGGGCAGGCCGGCCAGCTTGGCATCGGCCCGCAGGTTGCGCACCAGATCAAAACCGTCCATGCGCGGCATCTCGATGTCGGTCAGCAGCACCGCCGGGCGCTCGATGGCCAGTTTGTCCAGCCCGTCCAGGCCGTCTTTGGCCACGCTGACCCGGTAACCCTCACGCTCCAACAGGCGCTGGGTGATGCGCCGCACGGTCAGTGAGTCGTCCACCACCAGCACCAGCGGCGCCAGCGGGGTGGCAGCGGCCAGCAGCGCGGCGGCGGCACCACCGGCCTGGCCGTTGTCCAGTGCGTGTTGTATGGCTTGCCGGGCCGGCGTGCCGTACAGCGTGGCCAGCGCCACCGGGTTGTAGATCAGCGCTGGCAGGCCGGACGGCAGCAGCGTCATGCCCACCAGCCCTGGCACCCGCGACAACTGTGGCCCCAGGTTCTTGATCACCACCTCCTGGTTGCCCAGCACCTCGTCCACATGCAGCATGACCCGCTGCGCAGCACTGCGGATGGTGACCACCGCAGCGCTGCGGCCGCTGGCGCTGCCCCGGGTGGTGCCTTGCAACAAGGCGTCCAGCCAAAAGAAGGGCACGGCCTGCTCAGTGTGTTGCAGGTGGCCAGTGGCATAACCCTGCGCCAGCTCGGCCAGCGGCACCCGGCGCACCAGCTCCACCAGGGTGGACGGCACGGCAAAGGTGCGCTCACCGCAGCGCAGCATGACCACCTGGGTGACCGCCGTGGTGAGCGGCAGCACCAGCCGGAAGCTGGTGCCCTGGCCGGGCGCGCTGGCGGTCTCGATGCGCCCGCCCATGGCGTTGACATCGGTGCGCACCACGTCCATGCCCACCCCGCGGCCGGCCAGGTCGGTGATGGTGGCAGCGGTGGTGACACCGGGTTGGAAGATGAGGTTGGCCAGCGCGGCGTCATCGGGCTGGGCGTCAGCGGCAATCAGGCCCATCCAGCGGGCGCGGTCGCGGATGGCGGCCAGGTCCAGGCCGGCGCCGTCGTCCCGCACGTCCACCGCCACCTCGTTACCGGCCTGGCTGACCACCAGGGTGATGCTGCCAGTGCCGTCTTTGCCAGCGGCGGTGCGCACGGCCGCCGGCTCGATGCCATGCACCACGCTGTTGCGCAGCAGGTGCTCAAAGGCCGGGGTCATGCGGTCCAGCACACCGCGGTCAATCTCCACCCCACCACCCACGATGTCCAGCCGCACCGTCTTGCCAGTCTCTTTGGCAGCCTGGCGCACCACGCGGTACAGGCGGTCAGACAGGCCTTCAAACTCCACCATGCGGGTGCGCAGCAGGTCGTCCTGCATGTCGCGGGTCATGCGGGCCTGGTGGGCCAGCGCGTCTTCGGTCGATTGCAGGGTGCGCTGCAGACTGCGCTGCACCGTGGCCACGTCGGCCACCGACTCGGCCATCATCCGCGTCAGCTCTTGAAAACGGGTGAAACGGTCCAGCTCCAGCGGATCGAACTGCTGCTGCGCGGCCTTGGCGGCCTCCAGCCGGGTGCCGATCTGGGTTTCGGCCTGCAGCTCGATGTCCCGCAACTGGGCGCGCAGGCGCTCCAGGTTGTCAGTCAGGTCGTCCAGCCCGCCTTTGAACTGGCCCACGTCACGCTGGATGCGCGCCCGGGTGATGCTGACCTCACCGGCATGGTTGACCAGCCGGTCCAGCAGTGGTGCCCGCACCCGCACCGACCCGGTAGACGCCAGGCCTGCGGTGCGCACCGTCTCGGGCTCAGCCAGGCCATCGGGCAGTGCAGCAAAGCGCTGCCAGTCGATGGTGGCCACCGCGCGGGTGGTGGGCAGCAGCGCTGCCGGTGGGCGGGTGGCGCGGGCAGGGCTGCCGGCGTCGGCTGCTGGCACCGGTGTGGTTGGTGTGGTCGGTGTGGATGGCGCAGCTGGCTTGGCCGGTGCGCCCAGCGTGGCCTGGAGGCTGGCTGCAGCGGTGGGTGGCACGGCGGCCGGTGGCAAGGCCTCAAACGCTGCCTCCAGCACGTCGGCATGGCCCATCAGGGCTTCCACATCCGCCCGCTGCACGGGGCTGGGCTGGGCGCTGAGGCGCTCCACTTCGCTTTCCAGCCGGTGCGCAATCTCACCCAGGCGCATGGCGCCGGCCAGGCGGGCGCTGCCTTTGAAAGTATGCAGGCAGCGCATGCAGGCGGCCACCGGTGCCCGCTCACCGGGCTGCGTGGCCCAGTCACGCAGGCGGGCGTGCAGTTGCAGCAGCAGCTCGCGTGCTTCGTCCACAAAGATGGCGTGCAGGTCGGCGTCCACCGCATCAAGCTGGTCGATGTCCTCGTCAAATGCGGTGCCGCTGTGGCCGGCACGTGCGGCCACGGGTGCTGCCACCGGCGCCAGCTGGGCCTCAAACGGCCGCAGGGCAGACCGGCCCAGCATGCTGCCGGCCTGGTCAACGGGTGTGGCGGGCACGGCGGCGGGCACAGCGGCAGACAGCACAGCCGGGCTGGCGGCCGATGCCGGCAGAGGATGGTTCAGCGCGTCCAGTTGGCGCAGCAGATCAGCGTCCGGGCTGTTCAGGAAACCGGCGGCAAACAGGTGCAGCAGGCGGCGGATTTCATCGGCGGCCTGGGTGAACAACCGGGCTTCGTCAGCCTGGCCGTGGCCGCGGGCCTGTGAGCGCTCCAGCGCATGCTCCAGCAGGCGCGACAACTGCGACAAGTCCACATAGCCCACCGCGCCCGAGCTGCCGGCCAGTGAGTGCGCCAGCGCCACTGCCGCCGGGCCCACCGGCCGGTGCTGCTCCAGCGCCCATTCGGCCAGCTCAACCCCCAGCCGGCGCGACAGCTCGTCCGCCTCGTTGAGGTAGATGTTGTAGAGCGGGATGCCGATGCGCAGCGGGCCAATCTGGCGGTAGGCATCGGCATCGGTGGCGGCCAGGTCGGTGACCGCCGCAGTGGCTGCGGCGCTGCTGGGGTATGGCTCGGCGAAGGTCTGGGTGCGCTCGGGCAGGCGCACCGGGTCGGCCGGTGGCACGGGGGCCAGGTCGTCCAGAGCCAGGTCGAGCGCAGTGGCTGTGCCGGGGCTGGCAGCCGGGCTGGTTGTGGCGGCCGGGCTTGCAGCAACGCCGGGTGTGGGGTCCAGCGCCCAGTCCAGCGGCAGGTCGGCCTCGGGGCTGTGGGGGGCGGCAGTGTCGCCGTCCAGCACCAGGTCCAGCACCAGGTCGGTGGGCTGGTCGGTGGGTTGGTCGGTTCGTGCCGGGGCTGCGGGCGCGGAAGTGGCCAGCATCAGCGAATGCACATCCGGCACGGTGGCCACCGGCAGCGGCTGGCTGGTGTCGGCCGGCGCGGTGGGCAGGTCCAGCAAGCCCAGGTCCAGCAGCGGCAGGGCGGCCTCAGCCACGGTGGCAGGGGTGTCCAGGCCGGGGTGGCTGCTGGGCAAGCTGGGCAGCAAATCCAGATCTGCCGCGCTGGGCAGGCCGGGCACCCGCCCGCGCAGGCCGGTGCTGGGCGCTGTGTTTGGCGTGGCGTCAGCTGCGGCGCCGTCCGGCTGGGCCGGTGTGACGGCGGGCGGCGCAGCCAGCACTGCGGCAGCCTGCGCCACCAGGCCCTGCGGCCCGAAGCGGGACGCATCACCCGCCGCCAGGGCCTGCACCCAGCGCGCCAGCTCGGCGCAGGCGTGCTGGCTGAAATCCTGCAAAGCGGCATCGCTGTGGCCTTGTGGGTCTGCCAGCCTGGCGTTGTAGAGCTGCTCACAAGCCCAGGCGGCCTCACCAAACGGCAGCAGGCCCATCATGCGGGCGCTGCCTTTAAGGGTGTGGAAAGCGCGCCGCACGGTGACCAGCGCGGCCCGGTCGCCCGGTTGCGCCTGCAGCCCGGCCAGGGCCTGGCCAGCGGTGGCCAGCACCGCTTGCGCTTCGTCGAGAAACACCTCGCGCATCTCGGCGTCGTCGTCCGGAAATCCGGCCGCGCCGAGTGCCGGGCCAGCGGGCGGGGCAGGTACGGCGGGTGCAGCGGCCAGCGACACGGCGGGTGATGCCAACGGTGACACCAGCGGTGCAGCAAACGCAATCGGCACCGGTGCCACCGGGCCGCCGGCCAAATCCAGCATCGGCAAACCGTGGCTGCCCAGCAGGGGGTGACGCGGGTCATTGCCAGGATCGTGCGCGGCACCACGCTGCTGCGCCTTGGCCTGCTGCACGATGCGATCGAACTCCAGCGTGACGGCCACGGCGTCGGTGTCGGGCCGGGTCTGCGGGCCGTGGTCAGACGCGGCATCGGCAGCCGCACCCGCGTCGGTGTCGCTGAAGCCGGTGGCGCGATCTTGCCGCGCCATCACTGCCGACAAGCTGCCGGCCTCGGCATCAAAGCGGAACAGCGACTTGGCCATTTGCGGCTGCACGCTGACCATGTCGATCAAAAAGCTCAGCGCGCCCAGGTTGTCGGCCAGCCGGTTGAAGGTGCCGCTGGCGCTGGCGCTGTCGGTATCAACCTCGGTATTGGCCAGCGTGTCCACATCGTCGCGCATGCGCAGCACGGCTTGTGAGGCCTGGTCCAGCCCCAGCACCGACAACACCCCGCGCATGGCCGACAACTGGCCAGGCACCGGGATCAGCAGTGCGCGCTGCGCCGGGTTACGGAAGTATTGGTCTATCGACTGCTCAATCTCGGACAAGGACGCCCGCAGCTCTTGCACCACGCTGCCCATGGTCTGGCGGTCAGAGACGCGGCGGTACAACTCCTCCATCCACAACTCCAGCGTGCCGGGGTCACGCGCCTGGCGCACCTGGTCAATGCGCTGGGCCAGGCGTTGCACCCGCTGGGCGCCCTCGGGGTGCTCAAAGTCACCGTCATCGAGTGAGGCGTCCAGGTACAGCAGCGCGGTGGCCACTTCCATCGCCAGCTCGGCCGGTGGCTCGGCGCTGGTGGCGGTGGTGTGGGCGGCGGCCACCTGCAGTGACCGGCCCAGCACGCCACCGTCGGGGTAGAGCCGCGCCAGTGAATCGGCCACCAGGGCAAATTGCTCGGACAGGCCGGACAAGCGCGCCAAATCACCACCCGCCACGGCCGACCAGACCTCTTTGGCCGCCGTCACCCGCTTGCGCGCCTGCGCCACCCAGGCCGGATCAAACCGGCCCAGGCGGGCGTTGTCATAGTCCACCGCCGGCACACCGGCCAGCCCGTACGCCCGCCGCACCATGGCCAGGCGTGGCCCCACCGGGGCGGCCGGCCGCGGCACGGCCTGGCCACAGAAAAACAGCAGGTCGTGCGCCAGCCGCTCTGACGGCTCGGCGGCCTCACCGGCACGCAGTTGCGACAGCAGGCGCGAGCCAATGCGTTTGGTGTAGGCGTCAGACAGCAGCAGGCCGTCGGCCTGGGCCTCAAACAGGCCTGCGGCCAATTGCCACAGCGTGGCCAGGCGGTGGCGGGATGCACCCGGCGCGGCCGAGCCGGCGCCGACGCTGGGCGCATCGGTCGCACTGCCTGTCTGAACCGCGCCAGGCGCATGGGCCAACGCATGCACTGCCAGGCCGGTGAACAGCTCACTCATGTGGGCCGCCACGCTGGGCTGGGCACCACGCATCAGCGCCAGCAGGTCAGCCTCGATGCGGCTGACGGTGGGCTCATCGGGCTGGCGTGCCAGCACGCTGGCATCGGGCGTCAGGTCACGCCACGACCACTCCACCGTCCACAGATCGGCCGGGTGGATGCGGGCCGCACCGGCCAGCTCTTGCAGCGCCCGGTACTGTGGAAACATGGCCAGCGTGGACACCGGCTTGCCCGCCAGCTTGCGGTCGATGAAATCAAGCAGCGCAAAGGAGCCACGCTCTATGGTGGCCACCGCCGCCACAGTGATCAGCTTGGGCCGGCTGCCCAGGCGTTGCAGCGCGGCCTCGGCAGCGCGCAGCACACCACCGGCGCGGCCCAGGCCCACCAACTCCAGCACGCCCACGCTTTGGTGCAGCTGGGTGCGGGCCTGGCGCAGCACGGCCGGATCGATGGTGTCCAGGTCGCCTTGCTGCTCTTGCTCTTTGAGGTAGCGGCGCAAGGCCTTGTTGGCCAGTTCCAGCGACCGCCGCAACTCGTCTTGCACCCATGACAGCGCGCTGAGGTCGTCACCTGCCACGACGGGGCCCGCCGGATCATTGCTCACCGCCATGGTTGCTGCCTAATTGCCCGTTGTCGGAATGACCGTTACCGGAATGACCGTTGCCAAATTGACCGTTGCTGACTGCGCCCGGTGCAGCTCAGGAAATCTTGAACCGCGAGACCGAGCGCTTCAGCTCCTCGGCCGTGCGCGCCAGCTCACGCACCATGTTGGCGGTGGACCGCGTGCCCTCACCGGCTTGCTCGGTGACGGCAAAGATGTGGCGGATGTTGTCAGCCACCACGGTGGCCGAACTGGCCTCACTGGACGCCTGGGTGGAGATGCTCTGGATCAGCTTGGCCAGTTGGCGGGTGACGCGGTCGATGTCGCCCAGCGCACTGCCGGCCGCGTCTGACAGGCGCGCACCGTCCACCACACCCTGGGTGGACCTGGCCATCGCGGCCACCGCATCCTGGGTGTCGGTCTGGATGGTTTTGACCAGTGCCGAGATCTGGCGCGTGGCGTCCCCCGAGCGCTCGGCCAGGCGCTGCACTTCTTCAGCCACCACCGAGAAACCGCGCCCGGCCTCACCCGCCGACGCCGCCTGGATGGCCGCATTGAGCGCCAGCACATTGGTCTGCTCGGTGATGTCGGAGATCAGCTCGGTGATCTCGCCAATCTCTTGGGACGACTCACCCAGCCGCTTGATGCGCTTGGACGTTTCCTGAATCTGGTCGCGGATGGCATTCATGCCGCCGATGGAGTTTTGCACCGCCGTCAGGCCCGATTCGGCCGCCAGCAGTGACTGGCGCGCCACCTGGGCCGACTGCTGCGCCTGGGTGGACACATCGGTGATGCGGTGGGCCATCTGCAACACCGATTCACCGGTCTCGCGAATCTCCCGCAGTTGCTCGTCTGACGCGGCCAGCAACTCGGACGAGGTGGCCTCCACATCACCCGTGGTCTGGGTCACACGCCCGGCGGTGTCTTGCACCTGGGCCACCAGCGAGCGCAGTTCTTCCACCGTGTAATTGACCGAATCGGCAATGGCGCCGGTGATGTCTTCAGTGACCGTGGCCTGCTGGGTCAAATCGCCCTCGGACACCGCTTGCAACTCGTTCATCAACCGCAGAATCGCCGATTGATTGGCATTGTTGACCCGCTTGGCTTCTTGCTCTTGGCGCTCAGCGGCCAGGCGCTGGATTTCCGCCAGGCCGGCGCGCTGCGTCTGGTCGGTGACGTACAGGCGCAAAAAGCCCCAGCCGCCAAACACCGCCAAGCCCAAGCCCAGCAGCATGGCCGCCAAGTGGCTGGCGCGAAACCCACCTTCAGACGTCAAAGTGTCTTGCACCGCCTGCAGGCCTTTGCGCAGTGGCTCGCTGTCGGCCACCACCGCCACCTGGGCGTCACGGGCGCTCACCAAACCTTGCAAGTTGCCCAAGATGGCACCGGCCTGGACGCGCGTCTGCTCGTACTGCTTTTGCAGCGCTTGCAGGCGCTCGCGGGTTTGCGGGTCACGGCTGGCGGGCAGGCGCAGGTCGGGGTTGCCATCCAGCAGGCCTTGGGTGATGTCGCGGAAGCTGTTCAAGTCTTTGCCCAGCAAAAACACGGCTTCCGAGCTAGCGCCGTCCACCGTCAAAAATTCATTGGCGCTTTTGCCAATGCGCTGGGTCAGCATCACCAACTGGCCGGATTGCTGCACCTCAGTGGCACTGGCGCCTTGCTGCAGTTTGAGGGCGGTCACGGTCTCGGCGGATTCCAGCAACTCAGATGCCTGGTTGTTGATGGTGCGCAGGGACTGCCCCACCTGCACCAGCGTTTTTTGCTGGGCCAGCACGGTGTTGGCGTTTTTCTCGGCCCGATCAACCAACGGCACCAGCGGCTCCAGCAGGGTTTGGGCGTCGCCTGGTGCGGCGGCCAACGTGCTGCTGCCGTCTTTCAGGGCGCGGGTATTGGCGGCCAGCACGCTGACAGCGTCTTTGATCTCGACAAACGACGCCACATTGCCACCCATGGCCTGCGACACCGCCTTGGCCAGACGCTGCGATTGCATCAAGGCCTGGCCGGTGGCAGCCACCTGCACAGCATTGCGGGTGGCGGACGTGAGCGCCAGCACGGTGGCCAGTGTCAACACCACCAGGCCCAACAGCAGCATGACGCTGAGGATGCGCTGCTGCGCTTGCACCGGCCGGCCGCCGATCAAGGGCAGGCCGGCACCCGCCAGGCCAGCAGCAGCCGCTGCGGCACCAACACCACCCACACCACCTGCGGCCGCATTGGCCAGATTGGAGTCGGAATAGTCATTGAACAGGCCGGACGCCGGCAGCTCGGAAATGATGGACGCCGCATGGCCGCTGCTGGGCGACAGGGCGGTGTTGAGCGTGGACGCACCGGGGTCGTCCTGGCGGCTGTCCAGCCCGATCAGGTCGGTGCTGTCCTGTGCATCGGCCACCGCCTGCATCTCGTCAAAATTGGCCGGCGAGCGGTCGTCTGCGCCGTCACCGCCCTGGCGGTTGGTCTTGAGTCGGTCCAACAAGCCCATCACATCCCTTTCGTCAGTCGTACACGCAGCCCTGGCCAACGCCCAAGCGGCCGCGCTGCACTGTCAGCCAGTGACCGCCAAAAATTGCGGCAGTCTGGCCAGTTCGGCCAGGTCGATCTCTTGCCACATCCGGCCCGCAGCGTCGTGCCAACGTGCCAGTGCAAACGCCGGCCTGCCCATTGGCTGGGCGCCTGGCGCTGGCCCGGCATTGTCAGGGCTTTCCGGGGTGGGCTCAGGCTCGCGTTGCAGGTCAACCGCGTGACGCAAACCCTCTAACCGGTCCACCAGCACAGCGGCATTGATGTCCAGCGCGGCGTTAAAGGCCACCAAGCGTGGCTGGGCTGGGGGCGGGTTTGGCAGGTGTGCGCTGGCGCCGTCACGCAGGCCCAGAAACGCGGCCAGGTCCACCACCGTGCAAACCCCGCCCCGCAGGTTGACCACACCGGCCAACCACGGCTGGGTATGCGGCACCGGCAGCACCTCACCGGGGGTGGAAATCTCACCGGCCTGGCGCAGCGCTATCAGCAGGCCCTGGCCGGCGCAGTCCACCGCCAGCCAGGACACACCGGGTTGCTCGGTGCGCACTTGCTGCATGCGCTCTGCCAGGCGGGTCTGCAGGTCACGCAGGGCTTGCTTGTTGGCCATGTTGCGCCCCGGCGGTCAGTCAAACTTCTTGATCTTGGCGATCAAGTCGTCCGCCTGCACCGGTTTCACCACGTAATCCTTGGCGCCCTGGCGCAAGCCCCAAACCCGGTCAGTCTCCTGGTTTTTGCTGCTGCACAAGATCACCGGCAGGTTGGCGTAACGCGGGTCACGGGTGATGGTGCGGGTGAGCTGGAAACCGTTCAGGCCCGGCATCACCACGTCCATCAAGATCAGGTCGGGCTTGTCTTCGGCCAAGCGTTTCAGTGCCTCATCGCCGCTCTCGGCCGTGCGCACCGCATAACCGCGCTTGAACAGCAACTCGGACAAAACATGCAGTTCGGTCTTGGAATCATCGACCACCAAAATTTTATGCACTGCCATGTTGCAAGCTCCCGTGTTGCTGGCTGTTGAGGTCCGCGCCAGGCCGGTGTGGTGTTGCTGCGGTGGTGTCACTGCGGTGCTGTGGCCGGGCTTGGGCCACAGCACCCAGGGCAGTAGGCCATGGCCCAAGCCGGGCGCTGTTGCATCAAGCCGCCGGGCCAGCAGCAGCAGCCGGGGTCGCGCCCTGGTCTGCGGTAGCCTCAGACCCCGCAGCGCCGCTGAACTGTTGCACCACGGCCAGCAACTGCTCTTTGGTGAACGGCTTGGTCAGGTAGCTTTCAGAGCCCACCATGCGGCCCCGGGCTTTGTCAAACAGGCCGTCTTTGGACGACAGCATGATCACCGGCACATGCGCAAAACGCGGGTTGCGTTTGATGATGGCGCAGGTTTGGTAACCGTCCAGCCGGGGCATCAGGATGTCGCAAAAAATCAGGTCGGGCGCGTGGTCGTTGATCTTGGCCAGCGCATCAAAACCGTCTTCAGCCAGCACCACCTCATGGCCACCCTGGCGCAAAAAAATCTCGGCACTGCGGCGAATGGTGTTGCTGTCATCAATCACCAGCACCTTGGTGCTGGCGGCTGGCACGGTAGCCAGGTGGGCGGTCATGGTTGGGCGTCCATGTCAGCGGCCAGGCGCAGCAACCGGGCAGTGGTGGACGTGGCGGAGGCCAGGCCGGTGCATGACGGTGTGGGCAGCAGCGGTCAGAGCTGGACCATCTCGAAATCTTCTTTGCGGGCGCCGCATTCGGGACAAGTCCAGTTCATTGAGACATCGGCCCAGGCGGTGCCGGGTGCAATGCCGTGGTCAGGATCACCGGCGGCTTCGTCATAAATCCAGCCGCAGATCAGGCACATCCAGGTGCAGGCTTGTCGGGGTTCGGTCACGTTGTCGGGTGCTTCACTACAATGAAGCACTGATTGTAGCCATGCCCTTACCCCGTAAAACGGGCCTGCAATGCGCGCTGTCAAGGGGCCTGGCCGGGGCCGCAGCAGCTTGTTTTCAGTTTTATTCTGGCCGTCTGCGGCACTATCCCGCATTCGACACATCGACGGACCCGTTCATGACCCCGAGCTCAACCACCCCTCCCGATGCGGCGCTGGCCGACAGCGGCGCCGAAGCGCTGCAAGACGCCACTGCGCCGGCCTGTGTGATGAGCTTCAATGCCGCCGACCCGAGCGGTGCCGGCGGCCTGGCCGGTGATGTGGCCACGCTGGCCGCCATGGGCGCCCACGCCCTGCCGGTGACCACCAGCGTGTTGCTGCGCGATACCGCCGAAATTTTTGACCACCACGCGATTGACGCCGACGTGGTGGCCGAACAAGCCCGCACCGTGCTGGAAGACATCACCGTGGCCGGCTGGAAGGTCGGCTTCTTGGGCAGCGCCGAGGCCGTCAGCGCGGTGGCCGAGGTGTTGTCCGACTACCCCGACGTGCCGCTGGTCAGCTACCTGCCCAACCTGGGCTGGCTGGACGATGACCAAGCCCAGCCTTATCTTGAGGCCTTCCGTGAGCTGATCCTGCCCGCCACCGAGGTGCTGGTGGGCAACCACAAAACCCTGACCGATTTTTTGCTGCCTGACTGGGACAGCGAGCGCCCGGCCTCGGCGCGTGAGCTGGCGGTGGCCGCTGGTGAACACGGCACCCGCTTTGTGCTGGTCACCGGCATCATGCTGGCCGCCAAAACCGGTAAAGCAGGCAGCGACCAGTTCATCGACAACGTGTTGGCGTCACCGCAAGGCGCGCTGACGGGTGAAAAGTTTGAGATGTTCGAGACCAGCTTTGTCGGTGCTGGTGACACCCTGAGCGCCGCGCTGGCCGCCCTGCTGGCCGCCGGCAGCGAGCTGCAAGCGGCGGTGGGCGAAGCGCTGGCCTTCATGGACCAGACGCTGGACTCGGGCTTCCGCCCCGGTATGGGCAATGTGGTGCCTGATCGCTTTTTTTGGGCCTTGCCTCCACCCGAAGAAGGCGCGGAAGACGGCGGCCCCGAGGGTGTGGCCATGCCCGAGCCCGAAGCCGTCGAGCCCAAAGCCAAAGGCGCCCCGCGGCGCATTCATTGACCCCGGGCGGTGCCGGCGCGTGGCGCCGCGCCGCCTTTTATCGCTGCGCGTTGTCGCCACCCACATGACCACCAACAAAGCCCTGTTCGAGCGCGCCCAGCGCGCCATCCCCGGCGGTGTCAACTCACCCGTGCGCGCCTTTCGCGCCGTGGGCGGCACACCGCGCTTCATCAGCCGGGCACAAGGCCCCTACATGTGGGACGCCGAGGGCAACCGCTACATCGACTACATCGGCTCCTGGGGCCCGATGATCCTGGGCCATGGCCACCCGGCGGTGGTGGACGCGGTGCAGCAGGCGCTGCTGCAAGGCTTCAGCTTCGGCGCCCCCACCGAGCGCGAGATTGAGCTGGCCGAGGCCATCATCGCGTTGGTGCCCAGTGTGGAGCAGGTGCGGCTGGTGAGCAGCGGCACCGAGGCCGCGATGAGCGCCATCCGCCTGGCGCGTGGCGCCACCGGGCGCAGCAAGCTGATCAAGTTTGAGGGCTGTTACCACGGCCATGCCGATGCGCTGCTGGTCAAAGCCGGGTCGGGCCTGGCCACCTTTGGCCACCCCACCAGCGCCGGTGTGCCGCCCGAGGTGGTGCAGCACACGCTGGTGCTGGAGTTCAACAACGTCCAGCAGCTCGAAGAAGCCTTCGCGCTGCACGGGCCGGAGCTGGCCTGCGTCATGATTGAGCCGATTGCCGGCAATATGAACTTTGTGCGCGCCAGTGTGCCCTTTATCAAGCGCTGCAGCGAGCTCTGCACCCAGTACGGCGCGCTGTTTGTATTTGACGAAGTGATGACGGGTTTTCGCGTCGCTCCCGGCAGCGCGCAAGAGGTTTACGCCCGCAGCATCCCCGGCTTTGCGCCCGACATGACGGTCATGGGCAAGGTTATCGGTGGCGGCATGCCGCTGGCGGCCTTTGGCGGCAAGCGCGCGGTGATGGAACATTTGGCTCCTATCGGCTCGGTCTACCAAGCGGGCACCTTGTCGGGCAACCCCGTGGCTACGGCCTGTGGTTTGGCCACTTTGAAAGAGATCAGCCAACCCGGCTTCTACGAAGGCCTGAGCCGCAAGACGCAGGCACTGGTGACTGGCCTGACGGACGCGGCCCATGCCGCCGGGTTGGAATTTTGCGGTGATTCGGAGGGCGGCATGTTTGGCTTCTTCTTTTTTGACGAACTGCCCCACAACTACGCCAAGGTCATGACCACCGACCAAAAGCGCTTCAATGCCTTCTTCCACGGCATGCTGGAGCGCGGCGTGTACTTCGCGCCCGCGCTGTACGAGGCGGGCTTTATGAGCGCGGCCCACACGGACGCGGATATTGCAGACACCGTATCAGCAGCAAGGGAAATCTTCAAGTCGCTATAAAGCGCCATGTTCCTACCTGTCTTGGTTCTGGCCTTTGTTGCGACGCTTGCGCCGCAAACGCGTGCCGCTGAACCAGACTGGCGCGTAGGTGCCTACGCCGGCAGGTACTACGACACTGAGCCTGCAGGTTTCACGCAGGGCAAAGCCAATTTTCTGGACCAGTACCTGATCGCAGCCACGGCCAGCAAAACGCTGTGGCGCTCGGAGTCTTGGCCCGTATCGCTGGAAATCGATGGCATGGTGGGCTACCAAAACGGTATCGCCCCGCTGTGGGAAGTGGCGGTGGCACCTGCCTTGCGATGGAGCAAGTTTCCCTGGAACGACCGCTTGCAGACCAGCCTGCGGCTGGCGCCCCTGGGTATTTCCTACACCTCGCGGGTGAGCCCGCTGGAGCTGGG
>JAYVLI010000048.1:0-21320 GCA_043759535.1 Betaproteobacteria bacterium
CGTGACGCCCAGCTTGTGCGCCATGTCCACCACTTGGCGCGTCACGTCCACGTTGTAGTCAAAGCTGGCGATGGTCTTGCCGTCGGCCTGCAATGAGCCATCCATCATCACCGAGCTGAAGCCCAGGTCCATGGCGCCCTGGCACACCGCCGGGCTTTGGCCGTGGTCTTGGTGCATCACCAGCGGCACCTTGGGCCAGCTTTCCACCGCCGCCAGGATCAGGTGCTTGATGAAGGGCTCACCGGCGTATTTGCGGGCGCCGGCGCTGGCTTGCAGGATCACCGGTGCGTCAACCTCCGCAGCGGCGCTCATCACGGCTTGCACCTGCTCCAGGTTGTTGACGTTGAAGGCAGGGATGCCGTAGCCGTTTTCGGCGGCATGGTCCAGCAATTGGCGCATCGAGACGAGTGGCATGGTGCAGTCCTGCTTGAGGGTGAAGAGGCTGGAATGGGTGCGGACAGACCGCCGGTTTCAGCACTGAATTTGGTGGCAGACCTGGTGCTGAAACCGCGTTGTAACCCGACTAGATTGTATCGGCGGGCCCCATTGAAACGGCATGCGCAGCCCGTCTGCGGCGTGCCTGCGGTGCCCAATGTTGCGCAGCTTTGTTGCACAGGCCGGCCACAAATGGCGGTGCTTTACCCAGCTTTTCCGGCGCAAGAACCGCCACGCCGCGCCGACACTGGGCGGCACAGCCACGCAGTCCCACCGCTGCGCCCTTGAAGGACACCGCCCATGCCACGCTCCGCCTTGCACGACATCACCGCCTGGATCACCGAGATGGCGCTGCGCTACCCGACCGACCTGGTGGCCCACGTGGCGATGCGGCGCGGCGTTGGCCGGCCCACTGCCAGCGCTTTGCTGCGCCGCTTGGTGGCGCTGCAGTGGCTGCAGCAAGACGGCACCGCGCGCAAGCCGTTTTACCGGCCCGGCCCGCTGCGCCAGGTGGTGCGCCACTACCCGCTGGCCGGCCTGCAGGAGGACCAACCCTGGGTGCAAGACTTTGCGCCGTTTTTCACCCTGCCCGACAACGTGGCACGCATGGCCCACCATGCCTTTACCGAGCTGCTGAACAACGCCATTGCCCACAGCGGTGGCAGCCATGTGACGGTGTCCATGCGCCAGACCCCGCTGCAAGTGCAGTTGCTGGTCAGTGATGACGGCCGAGGTGTGTTTGAGGTCATTGGCGAGGCCTTTGGCATCACCGACCCGGCGCTGGCGATGCTGGAGCTGGCCAAAGGCAAGCTCAGCAGCCAGCCCGACCGGCACAGCGGGCGCGGGCTGTTTTACACCGCAAAATTAGCCGATGTGTTTGACCTGCATGCCAACAACGCCGCCTTCCAGCAGCGTGATTGGCAGCGTGACCAGTGGCAGCGTGGCCGCCCGGCCTGCCCCAGCGGCACGGCGGTGTATGTGGCCATCTGCCTGGACACCGACCGCACGCTGGACGCGGTGTTGCGCCGTTACAGCCTGGACGGCGCAGGTTACGGCTTTGAGCGCACGGTGGTGCCGCTGCAGCTGCTCACCGCACGCCAGCAGGGCTTGAGCTCACGCGCGCAAGCGCAGCGGGTGGTGGGCCGGCTGGCCCAGTTCGGCCGGGTGGAGCTGGACTTTGATGGCTTGGACGATGTGGGCCACGCCTTTGCCGATGAGCTGTTCCGTGTCTTTGGCGCGCGCCACCCCGCTGTGCAACTGGTGCCGTGCAACATGGCGCCTCGGGTGTCGCAAATGGTGGCGGCGCTGGCCGTTGCCTGATCTGATGGATGCAGGGCCAGCGGCGTGCTGAGCAGCACAGCCGCCGCCTGGCCAATGTGTCTTATCACACAGACCATTGCCCCGGCAGCAGCTACAACGCGCGCTTGCCCGACGGGCGCCAACGCCTGCCAGCCCGGCAGCGGGCCACCGCCGCGCCAGCGCCGCCTGCGGCCAGGAGTTGCCCATGCCTCGGTTGCCATCCCCGCTTGCTGTGCTGTCTGCGGTGTCGTCTGTTGTGCCGCACTGTGCCGCCGTCTTGATGTGCTGCGGCCTGGCTGGCGTGACCCACGCCGCGCCGCTGCTGGGCACGGCGCAGGCGTTTTCGGTGCTGGGGGCGGAGGCAGTCACCAACACCGGCGCCACCACGCTGTGGGGTGATTTGGGGGTGTGGCCGGGCACGTCCATCACCGGTGGCGGCAGCATCACCCTGGCCGGCACGGTGCATCAAACCGATGGTGTGGCGCAGCAGGCGCAGGCTGACGCGCTGGGCGCCTACCAGGTGCTGGGCAGCTTGGCGGCCGGCATCAACTTGAGTGGGCAAGACCTGGGTGGCTTGGTGCTCACGCCGGGTGTGTACGACTTCAGCGAGGCCGCCCAGCTGACCGGCACCCTGGTGCTGGACTACCAGCACAACGCCAATGCGCAGTTTGTCTTTCGCATCGGCTCAGCCCTGACGACTGCCAGCAGCTCGGTGGTCAGCCGCATCAATGCCGACGGGCTGGACGCGCTGTACTGGCGGGTGGGCAGCGCAGCCACGCTGGGCAGCAGCAGCTTGTTTGCCGGCACCGTGTTGGCCGACCAGAGCGTGACGCTGAACACCGGTGCCAGCAGTGTCTGCGGCCGGGTGATTGCGCTGCATGCAGCTGTGACGCTGGACAACAACACGCTGGCGCACGATTGCCAGGACGTGCTGGACACCGGTGGAGGCAGTGGTGGCGGCACTGTGCCTGAGCCAGCCAGTTGGGCGCTGGTGGGGTTGGCCCTGGCGGCCTTGCGCTGGCGCAAACACCTGGGCTGATGTTGCCGGGGCTGCAGCGCGCGCTGCAAGCCTGTCAAGGCATCAACCCACTCGGCACACCTTGAGCATGTTGGTGCCACCGGGGTAGCCCATGGGCTCACCGCAGGTGATGGCGTAGGTGTCACCGGGTTTCAGCACACCACGCTCCACCAGCAGCAGCTCGGCCTGGGCCAGTGCGGTGTCGCGGTCGGCGTGGGTGGCCATCAGGATGGGCCGCACATTGCGGTACAGCGCCATGCGCGCTTGTGAGCTGGGCTTGGCCGTGAGGCCGAAGATGGGCACATGGATGTTGTGCCGGCTCATCCACAGCGCGGTGCTGCCCGATTCAGTGAGCGCCACGATGGCTTTGCAGCCCAGGTGGTGGGCGGTGAACAGCGCGCCCATCGCAATGCTTTGGTCAATGCGGCCGAAGTGCTTGTTGCTGAAGTTGCCGTCCAGCTGGCGGTCTTCCGCCCGCTCGGCAGCCAGGGCGATGGCCGCCATCTGCTCCACGGTTTCAACCGGGTAGTGGCCGGCGGCGGTTTCGGCGCTCAACATCACCGCGTCGGTGCCGTCCAGCACCGCATTGGCCACGTCGCTCACCTCAGCCCGGGTGGGCACCGGGTTGACGATCATGCTTTCCATCATCTGGGTGGCGGTGATGGAGATCTTGTCCATCTCGCGCGCCATGCGGATCATCTTTTTCTGCAGTGCCGGCACGGTGGCGTTGCCCACCTCCACCGCCAGGTCACCGCGCGCCACCATGATGCCGTCGCTGGCCTTGAGGATGGCCTCCAGCTGGGGGATGGCCTCGCTGCGCTCGATCTTGGCGATCATCGCCGGCTTGTGTTTGTAGGGTTCACCGGCCACATTGGCCAGTTGCCGCGCCATCTCCATGTCGGTGGCGTTTTTTGGAAAGCTCACCGCCAGGTAATCACACTGGAAGGACATGGCCGTCTTGATGTCCTCCATGTCCTTGCCGGTCAGGGCCGGCGCGGTCAGCCCGCCGCCTTGTTTGTTGATGCCTTTGTTGTTGCTCAGCTCACCGCCCACCTTGACGATGGTGTGGACCTGCTCACCCCGCACCGAATTCACCGTCAACACAATCAGGCCGTCGTTCAACAGCAGGGTGTCACCGGGCTTCACATCCCGCGGCAGCTCTTTGTAGTCCAGGCCCACACCGCCCAAATCACCCGGTTCGGTGCGGGCGGCGTCCAGCACAAACGGCGTGCCGTTGACCAGGTCCACCTTGCCGTCGGCAAACTTGCCAACGCGGATTTTTGGGCCTTGCAGGTCGGCCATGATGGCCACTGGCTTGCCAATTTTCTGGGCGATGCGGCGCACCAGCGCGGCCCGGTCGATGTGGTCTTGCGCCTTGCCGTGGCTGAAGTTGAGCCGCACCACGTCCACCCCCGCGCGCAGCAGCCGCTCCAGCACCTCCGGGTCACTGCTGGCAGGGCCGAGGGTGGCAACAATCTTGGTGGCGCGGGGCATGGTGGGCTCTCTGGTCAGGCCACGGGGGTGGCCAAAGTGGGCGCGATTATGGGCGTCCAAAACAGGGCAAAAGTTACCGCGCGGTTTCTTTCGGCAGCGCTGTTGTCGGGGCAATCGGCGCCGCGCCTGCACCCCGCAACTCGGCCGCATCGGCCACCGCCAGCGCCGTCATGTTGACCAGCCGGCGCATGGTGGCTGACGGCGTGAGGATGTGGACCGGCGCTGCTGCACCCAGCAGGATGGGGCCGATGGTCACGCCGTGGCTGGCGGTGACCTTGAGCACGTTGAACAGGATGTTGGCCGCGTCCAGGTTGGGCAGCACCAGCAGGTTGGCCGCGCCGGTCAGGCTGGCGCCTTGCAAGAAGCTGTTGCGGATGGTCTCGGACAAGGCTGCGTCGCCCTGCAACTCGCCATCACACTCCACCCCGGGGGCGCGCTGCACAAACAAGTCGCGCGCAGCGCGCATCTGGCGTGCCGATGCCCGCTGCGAGCTGCCATACATCGAGTGCGACAAAAACGCCACCTTGGCTGGCATGCCAAAGCGCTGCACTTCGGCTGCGGCCATCACCGCAATCTCGGCCAACTCGTCGGCGCTGGGTTCTTCATTGACAAAGGTGTCGGTCAAAAACAGGGTGTGTGCGTCCAGCATCAGCGCGTTCATCGCCGCCAGTGTGCGCACGCCGGGCTTGAGGCCGATGATGTGGCGCACATGGTCCAGGTGCGCGTCATAGCGGCCCACCAGGCCACACAACATGCCGTCCACCTCACCCCGCTGCAGCATCAGGCTGGCAATCAGCGTGTTGCTGCGCCGCACGGTGGCTTTGGCCGCCTCGGGTGACACACCCTCGCGGCCCATCAACTGGTGGTATTGCTCCCAGTAGCTGCGGAAACGCGGATCGTGTTCGGGGTCACACACTTCAAAGTCCACTCCGGCCTTGATGCGCAGGCCGGCACGCTCGATGCGCATGTCAATCACCGCCGGCCGGCCGATCAGCACCGGCCTGGCCAGGCCTTCTTCCAGCACCACCGGCACGGCGCGCAGTACCCGCTCATCCTCACCCTCGGCATACACCACCCGGGCGGCGTTGTTGGCGCAGGCGGCGCGGGCAGCGGCAAACACTGGGCGCATCACCATGCCGGTCTGGTAGACAAACCGGGTGAGCTGCTGGCGGTAGGCCTCCAGGTCGGCAATCGGCCGCAGCGCCACGCCGCTGTCGGCTGCGGCCTTGGCCACGGCCGGTGCAATGCGCAAGATCAGCCGCACATCAAACGGTGTGGGGATGATGTAGTCGGAGCCAAACTTCAGCTCTTTGCCGGCATAGGCAGCGGCCACTTCGTCACTGGCCTCGGCCTTGGCCAGGGCGGCAATCTCCTGCACGCAGGCCAGTTTCATAGCCTCGTTGATGGTGGTGGCGCCGCAGTCCAAAGCACCCCGAAAGATGTAGGGGAAACACAAAACGTTGTTGACCTGGTTGGGGTAATCCGACCGGCCGGTGGCCACGATGCAATCGGGCCGGGCGGCCTTGGCCAGCTCGGGGCGGATCTCGGGTTCGGGGTTGGCCAGCGCCAGGATGATGGGGTGGCGCGCCATGGTCTTGACCATCTCCGGCGTCAACACCCCGGCCGCTGAGCAGCCCAAAAACACATCGGCATTCACGATGGCGTCGGCCAGCGTGCGGGCCTCGGTGCGCTGGCAATAGCGCTGTTTGGACTCGTCCAGCTTGCCAGCGGCCACATCGCTGCGGCCTTCGCGGATCACGCCTTTGGAATCGACCGCATACACGTTGGCGATCTTCACGCCCAGGCTGACCATCAAATCCAGGCAGGCGATGGCCGCTGCACCAGCGCCCGAGACCACCAGCTTGACCTCGCCAATCTGCTTGCCCACCAGTTCCAGCGCGTTGATGAGTGCGGCCGACGAGATGATGGCCGTGCCGTGTTGGTCGTCATGGAAGACGGGGATCTTGAGCCGCTCGCGCAGCTTTTTTTCCACCAAAAAACACTCGGGTGCCTTGATGTCCTCGAGGTTGATGCCGCCCAGCGTGGGCTCCAGCGCGGCAATGATCTCCACCAGTTTGTCGGGGTCGCGCTCGGCCAGTTCGATATCGAAGACGTCGATGCCAGCAAACTTCTTGAACAAACAGCCTTTGCCCTCCATCACCGGTTTGGCGGCCAGCGGGCCGATGTCGCCCAGGCCCAGCACGGCGGTGCCGTTGGTGATGACGCCCACCAGGTTGCCACGGCTGGTGTACTCGGCCGCCAGCGATGGATCCCGCTCGATGTCCAGGCAGGGGTAAGCCACGCCGGGCGAATAGGCCAGGCTCAAGTCACGCTGGTTGCTGAGCGGCTTGGTGGGCGTGACCGAAATCTTGCCGCGTGTGGGGCTGCGGTGGTATTCGCGCGCCGCGTCGCGCAGGGCTTGCTCAGCGGGGGAGAGGTCAGCGGGGGACAGGTCAGCGGACATGGCGGGTAACCCGGGGCGTTGAAGATGCACCCAGATTACGCCCGCCGCACCGCTGTGTCGTTGGGGACAACCACACCCAGCGCAGCCCAAATGGTGGGCTGCGCTGGGTGTTGGATCAGCCCGCTGCGCGCTTTTCCAAAATCTCAAATGCCGGCAAGGTTTTGCCCTCCAGCACCTCCAAAAACGCGCCACCGCCGGTGCTGATGTAGCCCACATCCTTTTCGATGCCGTATTTGGCAATCGCCGCCAGCGTGTCGCCACCGCCGGCAATGCTGAACGCGCTGCTGGCGGCAATGGCGCGGGCGATTGCCTCGGTGCCGTGGCTGAAAGCCTCAAACTCAAACACACCCACCGGGCCGTTCCAGACGATGGTGCCGGCGGCCATCAATTGCGCGGCCAGGATGGCGGCGGTCTTGGGGCCGATGTCCAGGATCAGGTCATCGTCGGCCACGTCAGCAGCGGCCTTCACCGTGGCTTCTGCGTTCGCCGCAAAGCGCTTGGCGCAGACCACATCCACGGGGATGGGCACGGCCGCGCCACGCGCCTGCATGGCCTTGATCACGGCGCGTGCGGCGTCCAGCAAATCCGGCTCGGCCAGGCTGTTGCCGATGTTCAAACCCGCCGCCAGCATGAAGGTGTTGGCGATGCCGCCGCCCACGATCAGCCCATCCACTTTGGCCGATAGCGCCTCCAAGATGGACAGCTTGGTGCTGACCTTGCTGCCCGCCACGATGGCCAGCAGCGGGCGCTTGGGCTGGGCCAGCGCCTTGGTGATGGCGTCGATCTCGGCCGACAGCAGCGGCCCGGCGCAGGCCACCGGCGCGTATTGCGCGATGCCGTGGGTGGTGCCTTCGGCGCGGTGGGCGGTGCCAAAGGCGTCGTTGACAAAGATGTCGCACAGCGCGGCCAGCTTGCGCGCCAGGACTTCGTCGTTTTTCTTTTCGCCCTTGTTCAAGCGGCAGTTTTCCAGCATCACGATCTGGCCTGGGGCCACGGGTACACCGTCCACCCAATTGGCCACCAGCGGCACCGGCCGGCCCAGCAACTCCGCCAGGCGGGCGGCCACCGGTGCCAGTGAATCGGCGGGCTTGAATACGCCCTCAGTGGGCCGGCCCAGGTGGCTGGTGACCATCACCGCCGCACCGGCGTCCAGCGCCATGCAGATGCAGGGCACCGACGCACGGATGCGCGTGTCCTCGGTGATGTGGCCTACATCATCTTGCGGCACGTTCAGGTCAGCGCGGATGAACACCCGCTTGCCAGCCACTTGGCCTTGGGCCACCAGGGTATCGAGTCGGAGGATGTGCATGGTGGTTGTCTCGCTGAAATGGCTTGGGTTGACAGGTGTAGTGACTTGCGGTGACGACAGCGCGGCGCGCAGTGTGGCAGATCACCAGCCCAACCCCAGGCGCAGCAGCAGCATGGTGGCCGTGCCCACCAGGATGGTGCCCAGCATGCTGCGCTGCCAGCAAAACCAGGCGGTGGCGGCCAGCGCGCCCAGCAGCCTGGCATCACGCCAGGTGCTGATCACCTGGCCCTGCTGCACCAGCAAGTCAGGCGCCACCACCGCCACCAGCGCACCCACCGGGGCGTAGCGCAGGCCTTCGCGCAGCCAATCAGGCATGGGTAAATCCCGCTGCGGCAGGATGAAAAAGCCACGCGTGACCAGTGTCAATACGGCCAGGCCGGCGATGGCCAACAGGGTTTGCCAGGTGGTCATGGTGTTGCGCCCATCATGTTGTGCTCACCGGCCCGCCTTGCCCCGCAGCGCGCTGCTGTGGTCCATCAGCGTGCCCACGGCCACCGCGCCAGCGATAGCCACCAGCATGTGTAGTTTGAGCGGTAGGGCATAGGCCGCCACGGCCGCGCTGCCGGCCACCAGCGCTGGCAGCCAGGTGCTGCGGTCGGCCAGCATCGAATACACAACCGCCAGCAAGGCCAGCGTGCCGGCAAAGCCCAGGCCCCATTCGGTGGGCACCCGGTGGCCCAGCACGATGCCCAGCAGCGACATCACATGCCAGGCCCCGGCATTGGCCAGCACCGAGCCCCAGAAATAGGGCGCCTGCTCTGGGGTGGGCTTGGCCTCAGGGAAACGCCGCATGAAAAACACATAAATCAGGTCGGCCGTGAAGTAGGCATACAGCGCCCGCTGGCGCAGCGGCAGGTGGGCCAGGTAAGGCCGCCACTGGGCCGAGAACACGATGAAGCGCAGGTTCAGGCACAGCGCGGTGGCCCACACCACCCAAATGGGCGCGCCGCTGGCAATCAGCGGTGCGGTGGCCAACTGGGCCGTGCCCGAGAACACCAGCACCGACATCAGCGCCGCCAGCCACGGCGCCATGCCACCTTTGACCATGGCCACGCCCGTCACCAGGCCCCAGGTGCCAATGCCCACAGCGGTGCCCGCCATCTCTTGGGCACCACGGCGGAACTCGGGGTGTTGCATCACGGCAGGCAGGCGGGGCATGGACAGGATTGTCGGGTGGGCTGGCCCCACGGCCCTGTCAACGCAGCGTCAGCCCGCTGCAAACGCCAACGCAGCGCCAGCGCAGTGCCAGATCACCGCCTGGTCAGCGCAACATCAAGGCCCGCACATCCCCCTCCCAACCCTTGACCTTGGCCAGCAGGTGCTGGCGCTGCGCGGTGCTGGTGCTGTTGTGCAGGCTGGCGGCCAGGTTGCAGTTGGCGTCCATCACCGCGTCGGCATAGGCTTTGTAATCAGCGCGGGGTGATTGCAACACCTCGGCGCCCAGCCGGCGCAGGCCGGCCGTCACCGTGTCGGTATCACTGCGCTCGGCCTGCCACTGGCGCAGGCTGCGCAGGATTTCGCTGTTGCGGCGTTGGCGCTCGGCCAGCCAGGTGTCGGGGTTGAAGCGGCTGGCTGCCAGGTCTTGCGCCAAGCGCTGGCGCTGGGCTTCGTCCAGCGTGCCGTAGGCGGTTTCGGCGCGGTCCAGCGCCCGTTTCAAGCTGGCTTTTTGGCGCTCGGCCGGTGCGGTTTGCAGATAGTCGGCTTCGGCCTCGGCGTGTTTTTTGGCCTGGCGCCGCTCCACCTGGCGGATTTGCTCGAGGCTCATGCTGCGTACCTGCTCGGCCAGCGCCGGCAGGGCGTGCTCATAGGCCCGCTGGCCACGTTGCTGCCAGGCTTGCACCGTGCTGCAAACCTGTGCCGGGGTGACTTTGTCCACAGCCAGGGCCTGCAAGCTGACCAGCGCCTGGGCGTAGTCAGGCAACTGGGTGGCACGATGCCAACTGAACCAATCGACCAGTGCGGCTTTGACACGTGGCGTCTGCTCAGGGTTGAAGTCGGCATAGCCGTCCAGCCACCAATAGGCCAGCACGGGGCCTTGGTTGTAGGTCAGGCGCACGGCGCTGCAGCCCACAAACATGGGCAAAAGCAGCGGCAGCATCAACCAGATAATCCATTTTTTCATCGGCATCAGATCGGGCACTTTCATGGCGTTGGACATCGTGATCATGGCGGCGGGCAAGGGCACCCGGATGAAATCCCGCCTGCCCAAGGTACTGCACCGGCTGGCTGGCCGGCCACTGTTGCTGCATGTGCTGGCCACCACCGAGGCACTGCCCGCGCACCGCAGCTGGGTGATCACCGGCCACGGCGCTGAGGCGGTGGAGTCTGCCATTGCCGGCAGCGGCGCACAGTCGGTGCGGCAAGTGCCGCAACTGGGCACCGGCCATGCGGTGCAACAGGTGGCCCCACACCTTGCAGATGTAGGCACCACGCTGATCCTCAATGGCGATGTGCCCTTGATTGAGGCCAGCACCGCCCGCGCCCTGGCGGATGCCTGCGGCGGTGAGCGCCTGGCGCTGCTGACCATCACGCTGGATGACGCCACCGGTTATGGCCGCATCGTGAGGTCTGGCGACGGGTCGTCGGCCGACGGCACGGCGGTGTTGGCCATCGTCGAGCACAAAGACGCCAGCCCGGCCCAACGCGCCATCCGTGAGGTCTACACCGGCATGATGGCCGCGCCCACTGCCGCGCTGAAACGCTGGTTGACGGCACTCAAAAATGACAACGCCCAGGGCGAGTTCTACCTGACCGACATCGTGGCCATGGCCGTGGCCGACGGTGTGCCGGTGGTGGCCAGCCAGGCCACCGATGACACCGAGGTGCTGGGCGTCAACAGCCCGCTGCAACTGGCTGACCTGGAACGCCGCCTGCAGCGCCGCCAGGCCGATGCCCTGCTGGAGGCCGGTGTGCGGCTGGCCGACCCGGCACGGTTTGACTTGCGCGGCACGCTGCAGCACGGCCAGGATGTGGAGATTGACGTGGGCTGCGTGTTGGAGGGCACGGTGCTGCTGGGGGACGGTGTGCGCATCGGCGCCCACTGCGTCATCCGCGATGCGGTGCTGCAGGCCGGCACGGTGGTGCAGCCGTTCAGCCACATCGATGGAGCACGGGTTGGCGCCGGCTCGCTGATCGGCCCGTTTGCGCGGCTGCGGCCGGGCGCGGAGCTGGCTGAAGACGTGCATATCGGTAATTTTGTCGAGGTCAAGAACTCCAGCCTGGCCAAGGGCGCCAAGGCCAACCACCTGGCCTATCTGGGCGACGCCACGGTGGGTGAGCGGGTCAACTTTGGCGCCGGCAGCATCACCGCCAACTACGACGGCGCCAGCAAGCACCGCACCGTGATCGAGCCCGATGTGCATATCGGCAGCAACTGCGTGCTGATCGCGCCCGTCACCATCGGCGAGGGTGGCACGGTGGGTGGTGGCAGCACCATCAGCAAAAACACACCGGTCGGCCAACTGACGGTGGCGCGGGGCAAGCAGGTGTCGATTGCGGGTTGGACGCGGCCGGTGAAGGCGCGCAAGGGCTGAACCTCAGCGCCGCGCTGGTTGCTCGGCGGGCATGGCTTGGTCCAGCACTGACGCTGCCAGACACAAATCGTCCCAGGCCTTGGCCTTGTCAGCCGGCTGGCGCAGCAGGTAGGCCGGGTGGTAGGTGACGACCAGCGGCACGCCGTGCCAACTGTGCAGCCGGCCCCGCAGCCGGCCGATGGGCTCGTCGCTGCCCAGCAGGGATTGCACCGCAAACCGGCCCATCGCCAGGATCACCCGGGGCTGCACCAGCGCCACCTGGCGTTGCAAAAACGGCAGGCAGGTGGCCAGCTCTTGTGGGCTGGGGTTGCGGTTTCGCGGTGGTCGGCACTTCAGGGTGTTGGCGATGTAGACCTGGTGGGCGGGGTCGTCTGCCGCTGCGGCGTCTGATCCATCTGCACCACCAGCCATACCGGCCACACCCACCGGGCTGCGGCGCAGGCCCAGCGCGTGCAGCATGCGGTCCAGCAACTGGCCAGATGCACCGACAAACGGCTCACCGGTCGCGTCCTCCTGCTCACCCGGCGCCTCACCCACCACCATGCAGTGGGCGCGCAGGTGGCCCACGCCAAACACGGTCTGGCGCCGGCTGTCGCACAGGCCGCAGGCGCGGCAATCGGTCACAGCGCTGCGCAGGGCGGGCCAGTCCAGTGTGGCCACTGTGGCAGCGCCGCCGCTGGCCGCCGGCAGCACGGGCCGCGCTGCTGTGGTTTGCCTTGGCGCCGGCACCGGGCTGGATGCGGTTGTGGTGGCCGGTGCGGTGGACGCCGCTGCAGGCTTGATCTGGGGTTCAGCGGCCGGTTCGGTGCGGGCTGCGGCGGCCGGCTCAGCCACCAGCGCAGCAGCCACACCCGCCGCCGGTGGCAACCACAAGCGCAAGCCCATGGCTTGCAGCATGGCGGATTGGGGCTCAGACCAGCGCATGCAGGCCTCCGCCGCCGGGGGTGTCCAGCAGGCGCTGCAGCACCAGCGCGTCTTCACGCTTTTGATGGTCAGCCGGGTAGTAGTTGCGCCGGCAGCCCACCTGCACAAAGCTGAAACGCCGGTACAGCGCACGGGCAGCGGTATTGCTGGGCCGCACCTCCAGCCACAGGGCCCGGTCACCGCGCTGGCGGGCTTGCGCCATCACCCGTTGCAGCAGCGCAGCACCCAGGCCAGTGCGTTGCTGGGCCGGCGCCACGGTCAGGTTCAGCAGGTGGGCCTCTTCAAAACCCGGCATCACCACAAAATAGCCCAGCAGCGCGCCGTCATGGTCCAGGCACAGGTCGGCGTGGTAGCCGGCGGCCAGTGAATCGATGAAGTTGGCGCCGCTCCACGGGTGGCTGTAGGCGGTGGCCTCAATCGCCATCACGGCGGGCAGGTCAATCACACGCATGGGCCGGTACACCGGGCTGGCGTGGGGGCGCAGCCGGGCGTTCATGGCGCCGTGGTGGTGGCCACGCTGGCCGCTGTTGCCGCCGCTGTCACCGCCACTTTGGCCTGTTTGTCGGCCAGCCGCTCGGTGGTGGTCTGGGCCACTTTGTCACGCAGGTACAGCGGCAGTGCCTGGTCGGCCGGGATGGCCGCGCCGCTGTGCCAGGCGCTTTCAGCCAGCCGCAGCAGGGCCGCTGCACGGTTGTGGCAATTTGGCCAGCAGGTGGCGTTGCCCCAGGGCAATTGCGCCGCAAAAACGCTGCTGGCGTTGCCGGCCACTTGCTGCGGTGGGCTGGCTTGCCACACCTGCGCCAGTGCGGCCAGTGTCCACAACTGTGGCGGCGTGATCACCTGCCAGGCGCTGCCGTCAAAGTGGTACTGGGCGGCGTAAACCTCTTGCATGCGGGCGTCCATCACCACCCACCAGTCGGCAGTGGTTGTGGCGCCGGTTACTCCTGCTGATGCCGCACCTGCAGCAGCAGCGGCCTGCAGGCGGGCGTCTTCGGCGTTGAGCAGCAGGCTGTCGATGGGCAGCACCGGCACACCCAGGCCGAAGGCCAGGCCTTGTGCCACCGCGCAGGCGGTGCGCAGGCCGGTGAAAGCACCCGGCCCCTGGCCAAAAGCGATGGCCTGCAACGCGCTGGCCGGCAGTCCGGCCTGGCCCAGCAAGCCCAACAACGCCGGGATCAGCCGGCTGGACGCCTCAGCCCCACCGGCCGCGTGGTGGCACCACACACCGGCCGGTGTCAGCAGACCAGCGGCCAGGCTGTCGGTGGCGGTGTCCAGGGCAAGCAGGCAGGGCGTCATGGCTGGAGAAAAGTGTAGCGGCGGGCGGCACGCCGTGCCGCCGCCGGCCGGGCCGGCCCTGCTGCGGTTCTGGCAATCAGAACGGGTTGCTGGACGCCCGCGACGCGGCCTGGCTGCCGATGCGGTTGTGGGCGTTGGGCCCCAAGTGGCGGTCGGTGGCCCACAAGTGGCTGGCCGACACCGCGCCGCTGACCAGCGCGCTGCTGTCGCAGGCCAACGCGGCGGTGGCGGCGCTGTCGGCGGTGATGACATCGGGCATGTGGCAGGCAGCGGCGTTGGTGATGGCCGGTGAATTCAAAAACGACGCGGGCGTCCTGGCCATGGCCGAGACGATGTCGTCCGCCAGCACTAGGCCGTAGTTGCGGCCGTCGTATTTGGCCGAGTCAATGCGGGTGCGCAGGTAGGCATTGAACTCAACCGTCAGGTCGTTCAGCAGGGCGCTGGCACCGGGGTTGGTCTGGTTGGCAGTGGCCGCGTACGGGCTGACGCCCAGGTTGGGCACCGTCATCACCAGCGCCCTGGCACCGGTGGCCAGAATGGCGTTGACCTGCTCGGCCGCATGGCCACCACGGCGCTGTGCTTCGGCCACGGCCTCGGCGCGGGTCATGCCGATCAGGGTGCGCTCGTACAGCTCGATGATGTCGTTGCTGCCGATCATCACGGTGGTCATGTCCTTGGGCCCCAGGTCGGGCAGGTTGGCGCGCTGCTGGGCCAGGCCCAGACTGGGGTCGTCCACCGTGGCCAGGCGCTGGGCTTGGATGAAAGCGCGGGGAGTCTCGGTGTTGGGGTTGCACTGCGAGAACACAAAACCGTAGTGGCTGGCCACCAGCTGCGCCACGGTCGGGTCAACCAGACACTTGCCAGCGTTGCCCGAGCTGCGGTCGTTGATGCCGTACTTGAAGCCGTCATGCACACCGGTGGTGTCGACAAAGTCCTCCAGCAGGCTGCTTTCATCACCAAAGGCGATCAGCCGGTTGGGTTTGAAGGCCTCCACTTGTGCCGTGCCGCCGCCGCAGGACGCCAGCAGCACCGCAGCCGCCAGCACACTGGCCCGCAGCGGGCTTTGCAGCCAGGGCTGGATGCGGTGCACATCCCGGACAAGTGCGCCGCGAAGGCCGCCACCATGCGGCGCCGGCCCCCCCGACGGGGAGGAGAAACATTTGGGGCGGCCCGGCATTTGTTTCTCAAGAGTCATCAGGATTCCATCCATCACGAAGTTGGGCCGTGCGCGGGGCGCGGAGGGCGGGATGCGGTTCAAGGGGCGGCGGCGCGGCGCAAGCGGTCGGCCACGCCGTCCCAGGCGGGTTGGTCGGGCGGGGTTTCGACCCAGATCTCGGTGGTGCCGGGTGCATCCAGCTGGCGCAATACCGCAAACAGCGCATGGGCCACGGCGGCCGCGTCATTGGGCATGCCCTGCCAGCGCAGGCCAGTGATGCCCTGGCCAATGCGGCGCGAATATACCGCCAGCCCTGCCGGGATGCCGCCGGGCTGGGCCAGCGCGGCGGCCATGGCACTGGCCAGCGCGGCAGGGGTGTGCAGCCGCAGCCGCGCCACCGGGGCGTAGTGCGATGCCAAGGTGCCGGGTGCTTTGGACGCCGCAGCACCCGGCGCCAACAGCGGCTCACCCAGCACGGCCTCCAGTGCCGCGCGGGGTAGCACACCGGGTCGCAGCAGCACCGGGTGGGGGCTGCGCAGGTCAATGATGGTGGACTCGATGCCCAGCGCGCAGGGGCCGCCGTCCAGCACCCACAGCGCCGGGCCAAACTCTTGCACCACATGCGTGGCCAGCGTGGGGCTGATGCGGCCAAAGCGGTTGGCGCTGGGGGCCGCCACACCCGGCACACCCAGCGCGGCGGCGGCCTGCAGCAGCGCCTGGGCCACCGGGTGGGCGGGGCAGCGCAGGCCGATGCCGGGCTGGTGGCCAGAGGCCGCGTTGGCCATGCCCGCAGCGCGCGGCACGATCACCGTCACCGGGCCGGGCCAGAAGGCCGCCGCCAGCGTGTACGCGGCGGCCGGCAGGCCGCTGGCAAATCGGGCGGCCGCAGCGATGTCGGTGACATGCACGATCAGCGGATGGTCGACCGGCCGGCCTTTGGCGGCAAAGATGGCGGCAGCAGCGGCATCACTGTCGGCACGTGCGCCCAGGCCGTAGACGGTTTCGGTGGGGAAGCCCACCAGCCCACCGTCGGCCAGCCGGCGCGCCGCTGCCTGCAGGGCGGCCGGGTCATCCCCCCGCAGCACGGTCATCGGGTTGCCATTCCGGGTGACATCCGGTCAGAACGGCGGCAGGCCCAGCAGCGCGGCGGCCTGCAAGGCGGTGGCGCGGGCGCTGGCCGGGTCGGCGGCGGTGATGGTCAGGTGGCCCATCTTGCGGCCAGGCCTGGCGCTGGCCTTGCCGTAAAGGTGCAGGTGGGCGCCGGGCAGGGCCAGCACGGCAGCCCAGGGCGGCGTGGTCTCGACGCCGCCGGGGCCGGCTGGAAACCACAAATCCCCCAGCAGGTTGAGCATCACTGCCGCTGAGTGCTGGCGCGGTGCGGTGAGCGGCAGGCTGGCGAGGGTACGCACCTGCAGCTCAAACTGGCTGACATCGCTGCCATCCACCGACCAGTGGCCGGAGTTGTGCGGCCGGGGCGCCATCTCATTGGCCACCAGACTGCCGTCCTGCAGCACAAAGAACTCGACACACAGCACGCCGACGTAATCCATCGCCTCGGCCAGTGCCACCGCCGCATCGGCGGCTTGTTGCTGCAGCGCTGGGCTGGCATCAGGCGCCGGCACCTGGGTGACAGCCAGGATGCCGTCACGGTGCAGGTTTTGCTGCACCGGCAGGCGCACCACCTGGCCAGCGCCGCTGCGCGCCACCACCACGCTCAGCTCCAGCGCCAGTGGCAGCAGTTGCTCCAGCACGCAGGGCGCCTGGCCCAGAGCGGCCCAGGCCGCAGTCAGCTCGGCGCGGTTGGCCACCCGGTGCTGGCCTTTGCCGTCATAACCCAGGCGGGCGGTTTTCAGGATGCCGGGCAACAGGCTGTCGGCCACGGCGGCCAGGCGCTCGGGGGTGTCGATCAGCGCATACGGCGCACAGGGCACACCGCAGCGGCGGAACTGGGCTTTTTCAACCGAACGGTCCTGGCAGATGGCCACCGCTTCAGCGCCCGGCGCCACCGCCCGGTAGGCCCCCAGCGTGACCAGCGCACCGGCCGGCACGTTCTCGAATTCGGTGGTGATGGCCGCGCAGCGCTGCAGCAACTGGGCCAGGCCTTGCTCGTCCAGGTAATCAGCGGCGATGTGGTAATGCGCCACCAGCCCGGCGGGTGAAGTGAGGTCAGGGTCCAGCACGGCGGTGAAATAACCCATCGCCTGGGCGGACTGCACAAACATGCGGCCGAGCTGGCCACCACCCAACACACCCAGCGTGGCGCCGGGAAGAATCATCTTGCGGATCATGGGTGGCTCGGCTCAGGGCTCAGGCAGTGGTGTGTCGGGCAAAGGTGCATCGGTCAGGTCAAGTCAGTTCGGCCGTCATGGCGACAGCAGCGGCAGTCTGGCGGGCGCGGAAGGCATCCAGCTGCACCCGCAGCGCCGGATCACCCGTGGCCAGCATGGCCACCGCAAACAGCGCTGCGTTGGCCGCACCGGCCGCGCCGATGGCAAAGGTGGCCACCGGCACACCCTTGGGCATCATGACGATGGAATGCAAAGAATCCACGCCTGACAGGTGTCTGCTTGCAACCGGCACGCCCAACACCGGCACCGTGGTCTTGGCGGCCAGCATGCCAGGCAGGTGGGCGGCACCACCCGCGCCGGCAATGATGGCGCACAGGCTGCGGCCGGCAGCGGCCTCGGCATAAGCAAACATGGCGTCGGGCATGCGGTGGGCCGAGACCACCCGGCATTCATGGGCCACACCAAACTCGGTGAGAATCAAAGCTGCGTGGCGCATCGTTTCCCAGTCGCTGCTGGACCCCATCAGCACACCGACCCGCACGCCCACCGACACGCGGCCTTGTACGGCTTGCGGCTGGTTCGGGAGGCGATTCACGCTGTTGATCCCATCATTTCCAACATCAGGCAAGGCGGGCTCCGGCAGGTCTGCAA
This sequence comes from Betaproteobacteria bacterium, assembly GCA_043759535.1. GTDB lineage: Bacteria > Pseudomonadota > Gammaproteobacteria > Burkholderiales > Burkholderiaceae_C > Pseudaquabacterium. The sequence continues at coordinate 17,868 of JAYVLI010000048.1, forward strand.
AAGCATTGAATTGTAGGCCGGCACCTCCAGATGCCGGGGCCAGCATCCCACTCCACCGAGCACACCAAGCCACCGGCCGACACCATGAGCGACATCACGATTGAGAACTTTGAAGCCGAGCTGATCCAGGCGTCACAGCAGCAGCCAGTGCTGCTGGACATCTGGGCACCCTGGTGTGGCCCCTGCCGCACGCTGGGCCCGCTGCTCGAGAAAATCGAGGCCGATTACGCCGGCCGCTTCAAGCTGGCCAAGCTCGACAGCGACGCCCAGCCCGAGATCGCGGCCCAGCTGAGCCAGGCTTTTGGCGTGCGGTCCATCCCGTTTTGTGTGGTGTTCAAAGACGGCCAGCCGGTGGACGGTTTTGTCGGCGCCTTGCCCGAAGCGCAGATCTGCGAGTTTCTGGATCGCCACGTGCCCGCTGCCGAGGCGCTGGAGGCTGAAGACAACCTGGCCGACGCCGACACGCTGGACGCCGGCGGTGAAGGTGAAGGTGATGTGGGCGCCGCATTGGCCAAGCTCACCAAGCTGCAGCAGGCGGTGGCCATTGACCCGGCCAACGAGCCGGCGCGCTGCGATTACGTCAAGCTGCTGATTGAGACTGGCCAGGTGGCGCTGGCCCGCCAAGCCTGGGAGCCGGTGGCCACCAAGGCCATCGTGGATGCCCGTATCGCCGCGCTGGGCCTGTGGCTCAACGCCTGCGAAAAAGCCCCCACCCTGCGCTCACGACAAGCGCTGACCGAGGCCATCACCACCAACCGGCGCGACTTTGAAGCCCGCTACGAGCTGGCGCAAGGCTTGATGGCCAGCGGCCAGTTCACCGACGCGATGGACGCGTTGCTGGAAATCGTGATGCGCGACAAGGAGTGGAGCGCACAGTTGGCGCGCAAAACCTACGTGGCCATCCTGGAGTTGATGGGCAAGCCCGTTCCCAAGCCTGCCGCCAAGGCCGGCGAAGCGGCCAAAGGCACGCTGGAGGTGGTGGGCCGCGCGGCCGTCGCCGCCGGTGACCCGGTGATCGACCAATACCGCCGCAAGCTCAGCATGGCGCTGTTCTGACCCCTGCCTGAGCGCCGCTGCGCCGGCCTGACTTGCCGCCACACCCCCCACCTACAATCCCCGGTTCGCCTGCGCTGACGCGGGCGACCCAACAAGGACGATCAACGTGTTCATTTCTGAAGCTTTTGCCCAGGTCGCGCCGGCCGCAGGTGCTGCCGGTGGCATCGAATCGATGTTTGGTTCACTGCAGCAGTTCTTGCCGCTGGTGCTGATGTTTGTGGTGTTGTACTTCATCATGATCCGGCCCCAGATGAAGCGCCAGAAAGAGCACAAAGCCATGATCGACGCGCTGGCCAAGGGTGACGAGATCGTCACCACCGGTGGCCTGATCGGCCGTGTTGCCAAGATGGGCGAAAGCATGCTGCAGGTGGAAGTGGCCAACGGCGTTGAAGTGCAAGTGCAGCGCAGCGCCGTGGTGCAAGTGTTGCCCAAGGGCAGCTTCGGCAAGTGATCTGGCGGGCCGTCGGCAGCGCGCTGGCCCGCCCCCGCAAGCGCCGCTGCACCACCTGAAACATCACCCCCGAAGCGGGTGACCCGCCCGCTGCCTGATGCCGGCCGGCGCGCCAAGGACCACACGATGAACCGCTACCCCTGGTGGAAATACCTGATCCTGGTGCTGGCGCTGGCCATCGGCCTGCTCTACACCCTGCCCAACCTGTACGGTGAGGCGCCGGCGGTGCAGGTGTCCAGCGGCAAGGCCACGCTCAAGCTGGATGCCAGCCTGGTGCCACGCATCGAGAAAGTGCTGGCTGAGGCCAAGATCGCCGCTGACTTTGTGCAGTTTGAGGGCAATTCGGTCAAGGCCCGGCTGCGCAACACCGACGAGCAACTCAAGGCCAAGGACGCGATCAGCAAGGCGCTGAACCCCGATCCGGCCGAGGCCGCCTACATCGTGGCGCTGAACCTGCTGAGCCGCTCACCACACTGGCTGACCAGCCTGCACGCACTGCCCATGTACCTGGGGCTGGACTTGCGTGGTGGGGTGCATTTTTTGATGCAGGTGGACATGAAGGCCGCGCTGACCAAAAAGGCCGAAGCCACCACCGGCGACATGCGCAGCCTGCTGCGGGACAAAAACATCCGCCACAGCGGCATCAGCCGTGACGGCAATCTGGTGGTGGTGCGCTTCCGCGACCAGGCCACGCTGGCCCAGGCCCGCAGCGTGCTGGCCGACCAGATGCCCGACATGGATTGGACTGAAGCCGCTGATTTGGGGAGTGCGGGCACCGAAGTGCGCCTCACCGGCGCGCTCAAGCCCGTTGCGGCACGCACCGTGCAAGACACCGCCGTCAAGCAAAACATCACCACGCTGCACAACCGGGTCAATGAGCTGGGTGTGTCCGAGCCGGTGATTGCGCAGCAAGGCAGTGACCGGGTGGTGGTGCAACTGCCGGGGGTGCAAGACACGGCCAAGGCCAAGGACATCATCGGCCGCACCGCCACGCTGGAGGTGCGCTTGGCCAACAGCAGCGCCGAGGCAATGGACGCGCTGCGTGGTGGTGGCCCGGTGCCGTTTGGCAGCGAGAAATACCTGGAGCGCAACGGCGCGCCCATCATCGTGTTCAAGCAGGTCATCCTGACCGGCGAGAACCTGACCGACGCCCAGCCTGGGTTCTCGGGCGACAACGCCGGTGAAGCGGCGGTCCACCTGACGCTGGACGCCAAGGGCGCACGCATCTTCCGCGACGTGACCCGCGAGAACATCAACAAGCGCCTGGCCATCCTGCTGTTCGAGAAGGGCAAGGGCGAGGTGGTGACCGCGCCGGTGATCCGGTCCGAGATTGGCGGCGGCCGGGTGCAGATCAGCGGCAGCATGACCACCACTGAAGCCGCCGACACCGCGCTGCTGCTGCGCGCCGGCAGCCTGGCGGCGCCGATGGAAACCATTGAAGAGCGCACCATCGGCCCCAGCCTGGGTGCCGACAACATCGCCAAGGGTTTTGCCAGCGTGGCCTATGGCTTTGCGGCAATCGCGCTGTTCATGTGTATTTATTACCGGCTGTTCGGCGTGTTTTCCACCTTGGCGCTGGCCTTCAATTTGCTGCTGCTGGTGGCCATGCTGTCCATGCTGCAGGCCACGCTCACGCTGCCCGGCATTGCGGCCATTGCGCTGGCGCTGGGCATGGCGATTGACTCCAACGTGCTGATCAACGAGCGGGTGCGGGAAGAGCTGCGGGCGGGTGCGTCACCGCAGCAAGCCATCAACGCCGGCTACGAGCGGGCGTTTGCCACCATCCTCGATTCCAACATCACCACCCTGATCGCCGGTCTGGCCTTGCTGGCCTTTGGCTCGGGCTTCGTCAAGGGTTTTGCGGTGGTGCATTGCCTGGGCATCCTGACCTCGATGTTCTCGTCGGTGATGTTCTCGCGTGGCCTGGTCAACCTGTGGTACGGCGG
>JAYVLI010000049.1:0-5700 GCA_043759535.1 Betaproteobacteria bacterium
TCGCAGTAATAAACCTTGCAGTTCTTGGCAAGTAGGTCACGGCGCAGACGCTGCAGCTCAGTGCTTTTGCCGCTGCCGGCCTGGCCGGTGAACAGAAAAACACCACCACCCTCGGTGCGCAGGATGTCGCGCCGCAAGCTGCCCACCGCGTCGCGGGGGCCGTGCAGGCCCTCCACGTACAGCGCCCGGTCAGCAGCCACGTTGACATCCAACGGCCCTTCCATGCGCAGCGCGTTGTGGAACGCGGTCAGCAGGCCATCGATGTCTTGTGCAGTCATGGACTCAGCCTTCGCTACAGCCACCGTGCGCGGCACCGGCCATCAACTCAACTCTTCCTTGCGGATGCTGACGATAGGCGCCAGCACTGTGGGCAAAGCCTGCATCTGCGCCAGCGCTTGGCGCATGCGGCCTTCCACCGTGTCGTGGGTCAGGATGATCAGGTCGGTGTGCTTCTCGCCGTCGGCTGATTCACGCTGCGACACCGCGTCGATGGAGATGTCATTGGCGGCCAGGATGGTGGTGATCTGGCTCAGCACACCGGTCTGGTCAGCCACTTGCAGGCGCAGGTAGAAGGCGGTGATCACCTCGGCCATGGGCAGCACACGGGTTTCGGCCAGCGCACCGGTCTGGAAGGCCAGGTGCGGCACACGGTGGTCGGGGTCGGCGGTGTGCAGGCGGGTGATGTCGACCAGGTCGGCAATCACCGCGCTGGCGGTGGGCTCGGCGCCAGCGCCTTTGCCGTAGTACAGCGTGCTGCCCACGGCGTCACCGTGCACCACCACCGCGTTCATCGCGCCTTCCACATTGGCAATCAGGCGTTTGGCCGGCACCAGCGTGGGGTGGACCCGCAGCTCAATGCCGCCAGCGTCATCACGCCGCTTGGTGATGCCCAACAGCTTGATGCGGTAGCCCAGTTTCTCGGCATGGCGGATGTCGGCGGCCTGCAGTTGGGTGATGCCCTCGACATGTGCTTTGTCAAACTGCACCGGCGTGCCAAATGCAATCGCGCTCATGATCGTGGCCTTGTGGGCCGCGTCCACCCCTTCGATGTCAAACGTGGGGTCGGCCTCAGCGTAGCCCAGGCGTTGGGCTTCTTTGAGCACCACGGCAAAGTCCAGACCTTTGTCGCGCATCTCGCTCAAGATGAAATTGGTGGTGCCGTTGATGATGCCGGCGATCCAGGTGATGCGGTTGGCAGTCAAGCCCTCGCGCAGCGCCTTGATGATGGGGATGCCACCGGCCACTGCTGCTTCGAACCCCACCATCACACCCTTGGCGCTGGCCGCGGCAAAGATCTCGGTGCCGTGGACTGCCAGCAGCGCCTTGTTGGCCGTGACCACATGTTTGCCGGCGGCAATGGCCTCCATCACCAGGGTTTTGGCAATGCCGTAACCGCCAATCAGCTCGATGACGATGTCGATATCGGGGTTGGCAATGATCTGCCGGCCATCGGCCACCACCTGCACATCCGGGCCGACGATGGCCTGGGCGCGTGCGGTGTCCAGATCAGCCACCATGGTGATGGCAATGCCACGGCCGGCGCGGCGCACGATCTCGTCATGGTTGCGGGTCAGCACCTGAAACGTGCCACTGCCAACGGTGCCAATGCCAAGCAGGCCGACCTGGATAGGGTTCATGCGGTTCTCTTTGTGATGCGTCAGAAAAAGTTCAAGCCGGTTCAAACAGCGTGGCGTCGGCGGTAGTGCGACAAGAAACGGTCAATGCGACCAATCGCCTCGGCCAGGTCATCGGAGTTGGGCAAAAACACCAACCGGAAGTGATCGGGTGCCATCCAGTTGAAGCCGCTGCCCTGCACGATCAGCACCTTTTCTTCGGCCAGCAGCTCATAGGCAAATTGCTGGTCGTCGGTAATCGGATACATGTGCGCGTCGAGCTTGGGGAACATGTACAGCGCCGCTTTGGGCTTGACCACGCTGACGCCCGGAATCTGGTTGAGCAGCTTGTAGGCCAGATCACGCTGGCGGCCCAGCCTGCCGCTGGGCGCTACCAGGTCGTTGATGCTTTGGTAGCCGCCCAGCGCTGTCTGGATGGCCAATTGGCCCGGCGTGTTGGCGCACAGCCGCATGGACGACAGCATGTTCAGGCCTTCGATGTAGTCCTTGGCATGGCGCTTGTCACCCGAGACGATCATCCAGCCGGCGCGGTAGCCACAACTGCGGTAGTTTTTGCTCAAGCCGTTGAAGGTGACAAACAACACGTCATCGGCCAGCGATGCCAGGCTGGTGTGGGTGTGGCCGTCGTACAGGGTCTTGTCGTAAATCTCGTCGGCAAAAACGATCAGTTGGTGCTGGCGGGCAATCTCCACCATCTCCAGCAACACCGCGTCCGGGTACAGCGCACCGGTCGGGTTGTTGGGGTTGATCACCACAAGGCCCTTGGTGTGGGGCGTTATTTTGCTGCGCAGGTCGGCCAGGTCCGGGGTCCAGCCGGCTTGCTCGTCGCACAGGTAATGCACCGGTGTGCCACCGGACAGGGCCACTGACGCCGTCCACAGCGGGTAGTCGGGTGCCGGCACCAAAATCTCATCGCCGGTATTGAGCAACGCGTTCATGCTCATCGCAATCAACTCGCTGGCGCCATTGCCCAGGTACACGTCATCCACCGTGACGCCGGCAATTTTTTTCTCCTGGCTGTAATGCACCACCGACTTGCGCGGCGCAAACAGGCCTTTGCTGTCGGTGTAGCCGGCCGCGTGCGGCAGGTTGCGGATCATGTCCTGCACGATCTCATCTGGCGGCTCAATGCCAAACGCAGCGATGTTGCCAATATTGAGCTTGATGATCTTCTGGCCCTCGTCCTCCATCTGGCGGGCTTTGTCCAGCACAGGCCCGCGGATGTCATAACAAACACTGGCCAGCTTGGCTGACTTGAGGACGGGCTTCATCAGAGAGGGCTCCAGGGCGCTGGCTTGCAGCATGGCCGTGCTGCAAGCCAAGGCCCGGGCCGGGCGCTGGCTTGCACACTGCAAACCTATAATTTTAGACACTGGCCAGAGCTTGATCCGTGCTGTCGGCCATGCCCTCCACCAGCCTAGCTGCGCAGTCTGCTGCGGCCCACCCCACCGTGAAGTTCCAACCCGATCAACTGGCCGGCACCAACGTGATCACCCGCCAAGACCCCGATGCCTTGTGGGTGGGCAATGCCACCGGCAATACCCGCTACGGCCACAGCCTGCTGGTGCCGTGGCAAGGTTTGGTGCTGCCTTGGGCACCGGCCCGCGCCGAGGATTTGTGCCAGGCCCACTTTGACGCGCTGCTGGCGCTGCAGCCCGAGCTGGTGATTTTTGGCTGCGGGCCGTACCACCGGTTTGTGTCGCCGGCACTGATGCGGTCACTGATCGAGCACCGCATCGGCGTGGAGACCATGAACACTGCCGCCGCCTGCCGCACCTACAACGTGCTGGTGAGTGAGGGCCGGTCTGCGGTGGCGGCGCTGCTGCTGACACCGGGCGTACCGGCGGCCTGACTTTCTGGCATCCATTGGCCACATGAGCACAGCAGATCACCACCCGAGGGAATCCCTGGGCCGGTGCAGCCCGGCGCATCAGCGCAGTAACTTTATAATCTGGGGTTACGCCTGCGGGGGGCACCAACCAGGTTTCCAGCGCCTGGGGCGTGCCGTCCGGAATGCCCTGAAAAAGCGTACCGGAAACCCTGCACACGCAACGCAAAAGCACGCCCAACGTCTGCCCAACGTCTGCCCAACGTCCGCAAAAACGGCCCGCTCATGACGCCCGTCCTCAATAAAGCTTTGCCCGACTTCGAAGCCCTTGCCACCAGCGGTGTGAAGTTCACACCAGCGGCCTTTCACGGCCATGCGGTGGTGTTGTACTTCTACCCCAAGGACCACACGCCCGGTTGCACCACCGAAGCCATGCAGTTTCGCGACATGCATGCTGAGTTTTTGGCAGCCGGTGCGGTGGTGTTTGGTGTCTCGCGCGACAACATGGCGTCGCATGAGAAGTTCCGCCAGAACCTGGAACTGCCCTACGAGCTGATTGCCGACACCGAAGAAAAGCTGTGCCACATGTTTGGCGTGGTCAAGAACAAAATCATGTACGGCAAAAAGGTCAAGGGCATTGAGCGCAGCACCTTCTTGATCGACGCCGCTGGTGTGTTGCGCGCCGAATGGCGTGGCATCAAGGTGGCCGGCCATGTGGAAGAAGTGCTGGGCGCCGTCAAGGCCTTGAAGCAAACCGCCTGACGGGCGGTGTTTGCCGCCCGGTCAGCACTGCACATCTGAGCCCATCTGCCGGCCTTGCACAACCCGTCACGCAGCCGTCATGCCGCTGCGAATGTGGCTGTGCATAATCAGCCCATGCCCGTGAGTTGCCCAGCGCGCACCACCTGAAAGCCGCCCAGCTGCCTGTGCGGCTTTTTTGCTTTTTGCACCGCCCGGATTCCCCACTTCCAAGCTCTCAATCCACAGCCCATGCCACTGCCCAAGCCACCCACCAGCAAAGCCGCCATCCTGTCGCAAGCCGATTTTGAAGTGCAGGCCGCACCGCGTGCGCCCCGCTCAGGCCAAAAGGCCCGCGCCGAACCCAGCGTGGGCAGCGGCCCTGACCTGGATGACGGCGGCGTGCCCGTGGCCGCACCCAAGCAAACTGCTCGCACCAGTGGCAAAGCGGCCACCCCCACCGTGACGGCTGCGCCGGTGGTGGCACGCCAGCCCGCCAATGGCGGCATGCCCACCAAAAAGCCCACGCTGGCCACTGCGCCAGTGGCGACAGCGCCCAAATCACGGGTGCGCTCACCGCGGGGCACTGGCCCAGCCAAACTGTTTGTGCTGGACACCAATGTGCTGATGCACGACCCGATGAGTTTGTTTCGGTTTGAAGAGCACGACGTCTTCTTGCCGATGATCACGCTGGAAGAACTGGACGGCCACAAAAAGGGCATGAGCGAGGTGGCGCGCAATGCCCGCCAGGTCAGCCGCGAGCTGGACGCGCTGGCCTCGTCGCCCAAAGACGATGTGGCGCAAGACATCAAAGAAGGCCTGGTGCTGGCCAAGACCGGCCACAAAGATGCCGGCGGCAAGCTGTTCTTCCAGACCATGTTGATGGACGTGCAATTGCCCGCCGGCCTGCCGCAGGGCAAGGCGGACAACCAGATCCTGGGCGTGGTCAAAAGCCTGCGCGAGTCAACAACCGGCATCAGCGCCGGGCGCGAGGTGGTGTTGGTGTCCAAGGACATCAACATGCGCGTCAAGGCGCGGGCGCTCGGACTGGCCACCGACGACTATCAGAGCGACAAGACGCTGGAAGACGGTGACCTGCTGTACTCTGGCGCTCTTGCGCTGCCGCCTGATTTCTGGACCCGGCAGAGCAAGACCGTTGAAAGTTGGCAGCAGGGCAGCTACACCTTCTACCGTATCACCGGACCCATCGTCGGCAGCCTGATGATCAACCAGTTCGCCTACTTCGAGGCCGCTGGCGAACCGCCCTTGTATGCGCGCGTAACGGAGATCCGTGACAAGACCGCGGTGTTGAAGACACTGAAGGACTTCAACCATTTGAAAAATGCGATCTGGGGTGTGACCACCCGCAACCGGGAACAGAACTTTGCGATGAATTTGTTGATGGACCCAGAAATCGACTTTGTCACCCTCGCAGGCACCGCAGGCACCGGCAAAACACTGATGGCCCTGGCCAGTGGGCTGACACAGGTGCTCGATGAC
>JAYVLI010000050.1:0-13811 GCA_043759535.1 Betaproteobacteria bacterium
GGCTGCTGCGGGCCATCACCCGCCTGCGCCTGCAAGGGCTTTTTTGCGCCTTGTCTGCGGTGGTCATGTACGCCATCAGCCTGTTGGGGGCGTTGCTGAAGTCACTGATTGCCTCGGGCGCCACGGTCAAGACGCCGCGTGTGCGATTGCCGACGTCCACGTCAATGCGGCTCGTCGCTGTGATTTGAATTTCGCAGGGCCGACTAATCAACAGCCAACACCCCCAAAAATCCAGAAACCAAAAAAGCCCGCTGGCGTCAACCAGCGGGCTTTTGACTTGGTGACGCCAGGCGCTTAGAAACGCAACTTGAGGTTGGCGTAGTACGTACGGCCGCGCGGGTCGTAGTAGCGGCTGTCATAACCGAACTGCTGGCCCTTGTTGGTGCCTGTGGTCACCAGCGAGAACGGTGGTGCCTCGTCAAGCAGGTTTAGCACTCCAAAGTTCAGGCTGAACATCTTGTTGAAGTCGTACGCGCCCTGGTAGTCCAGCGTGTAATGATTGTCGATCTTCAGTTTGATCTTTTCGGTACCCGACACTTTGCCAGCGCTGTCCAGCAATTCTGCTGTCTGCTGTTGGTCGGTGTAGCCCGACTTGAAATTGAGGGCCAGGGTGTTGGAGAAGTTGCCTGTCTTCAGTGTGTTGCTCCAACGGCCTTGGTATCGGAACGTGACAACGGTCAGGTCTGGGCTGTTGACGCCGATGGCCGAGAAGTAAGGACCGTCCTTCTCGATTTGCTGGTCTTCACGCAACATGTAGGTCAGGTTTAGCTGCGAGTTCACATCACCAATAGTGGTCTTGAAACGGCTGCTGACATCCACATCAATGCCGGTGGCGTAGTACTTGCCCAGATTCTTGTTGTCAGCCAGGAAGGCCAGAAACTGGGTGCCGGTCGCAATGTCCAGATTCTTCGACCAAGAGTTCTTGAAGGCCGCGGGATTTGCAAACGCTGCTCCCTCAGGAATCTGACCAATCGCATCTTTGATACCCACGTGCCACAGGTCGGCGCCAAACGACAAGGCACGCGTCGGCTCAAACCGGAAACCCAAGGTGCCTTGCACCGATTTTTCGGGCGCCAGATTCTTGTTACCGGCGGCCTTCTGGTCGTACTGCGCCTCACCGGGCTGGCATTCAGCACCCAGCGAGGTGGCAATGGCCTGCAGTGCCGGGGTGCATACGTAACTCTCTGACGTCACACCATAGGGACGCTCAGATGCGCTAACCTGCGGTACTGACGGTGCTTTGAAGCCACTGCCCACGGACCCACGCACCAGAAAACCGCTACTGGGAGTCCATTTGAAGCTGCCCTTGGCGGTGGTCGAGTTGCCAAAGTCAGAGTAGTGGTCATAGCGCAGCGAGGCGCTGGCTTCCAAGGTTTTCATCACCGGAATGACCAACTCGCCAAAAACGCCGTAAGAGGTACGGCTTGCCGAGTAAGGCGGCGTGATTGCACTGTCACCAAAGCGCTGGTCACAGGTTTCCGGCTTGGTCTGGTCGCACAGCGTGCCTGCGACCGGATCAGACAGCAAGCCCTGAGAAAACTGGCTTGGCCGAGCAGAGAACGACTCCTTGTTGTAGTTGACACCACCCGCCAGCAGCAGCGGGCCGGCCGGCATCTTGGCGACTTCCTTCGAGGCGCGCACGGCCAGCGTGTCGAGCTTGGCCAGACCGCCGTCCCAGTAACCGCTGTAGTTCGCCTTGTTCAACTCCGCCAGGCCTGCAGCGGTTTGCTGACCTATCCCGACAAAGGGATCAATCTTGCCGCTGGTGAGCAGCCTGCTGAATGCCAATGCGCCCGGATACCCGGCGATGCTGCCTTTGGTCTCGCTTTCAGAATGTGTGTAGGTGGCGTTGTAGTCCCAACCGGCAAACACACCGCGCGAGCCCGCTGCCACATCAAGAAAGGTGTTCTCGTCGTCACTGGTGCGCTTGCCGAGGTCATAGACCCGGTAGTTGGCGTTACGCGAGGTTTTGATGCCCAGTGGCAACAGGTATTTGTTGTGCAAGTCGCTGCCGGCAACGATACGCACAGCACCTGGCACTGGCGCGATGCGTGAAACTTGTGTGGTCTTTGAATAGAGCAGTTCGGCAAAGAGCTCATGGTCACCAAAGCTCGAAGTCAGCGACGCCATGCCGCTGTCCCGGGTGCGCTCCGGATAGATTTCGAGCGTTGACACAAAGTCGAAGCCGCATCGATCCCCGGCTGCGTTGGTGACCTGGAAGCTAAACGGCGCGCACGCTCCTGTCTTGATCAGCGTCGGGTTGACTTGCAACCCGGCGTCGTTGGTCGTGTTGGCAGGGATCGTGGAGCCCGAGAACTGCTGGAACCGGTAATTCTTGCCGTCATTCGAGAACAGCACTTTGCCGGATTTGGCGAAATCTCGGTCGACTGAATTCAGTTTGGTCCGCTCGTCGTGCGAGTAGGTCAACATCAGGTTGAAGCCGTTTTTCTCCTGCGTGCCAAAGCCCTTCGTGATGCTGAAGCGTTTTTCCTTGGCGCCTTTGTCGGGTTCAGAAAGGCCGACCGTCAAATCGCCATCAGTGGAATTGCGCTTGGTAATAAAGTTCACCACGCCGGCAATGGCGTCAGCGCCATAGAGTGCCGACGCACCATCGGTCAACACCTCAACACGCTCAATTGCGGAGATGGGCAATGAATTGAGGTCAAAACCCGCCGCAAAGCCAGTTAGCGTCTGCCCACCAAATTGCGCCAGTCGGTGGCCATTTAGCAGCACCAACGTTCGGGTGTCGCCAATGTTGTGAATCGAAATGCTGGAGAAACCGTAGGAGGCACCGCCCACTGAGCTCGCTTCCGCGCTACCGCCTTGCACCGCAGGCAACCGGCGAATCAGGTCAACCACCGAGGTGGCGCCAGTCACGGCAATTTGCTCTTTCGTGATGACCTGAACAGGCAGTGACGATTCGGCATCGATGCGGCGTACTGCCGATCCGGTGATTTCAACGCGCTGCGAGGCGTCTTGCGCTTTCGTGGGCAGCGCGGCAAGCACACCCATGGCCAACAACGCACCTGCGCTGAGTTTGGTTCGTTTGAACATAAAAGCTCCTCTGACGGAAGTAAGTTGACGGATGAAACCAATCACCCGCCGATCGGCGAAAAGCGGCTTTGTAAACCGCATGCTGTCGAATCGTAACGGTGGAAAAATCATTGTGAAGGAACGGGCCGGCGCCGATGTTCTATGGAAACCCTCGCCGGTGCGGGCGCTGCAGCGCGGGTGCAGTACGTTGGTGCCAGGCCGCACCAAAAATTGCCGGGAAAGTGTTTACAGACAAGCACTTGCAGCCATTGAAGGATACGTTTTTCACGACTGCACACGCAGCAGCTAGGCGTTGCTGTCTAAATTTCAGAAGGCAGCGCGTTGGTTGTGAACAACAGCCCGAAAGCCTGATGGACTGCGGCCAGCCCGGTCCGTCGCGTGCGCCGGAATGCGCTGGCAAATGCATGGTGGGCAGCGGTCAGGGCCACAATCGTTTGCAATTGACAATCGACTTTTTGGGCAAGCTTGAACCAACCCGTAGACTGTCTACCATGAGATTGTCTAACGACGAGCAGGCCGCGATCGCCAAGGCCGCTGGCGCTGCGTTGCCACCAGGCAGCCGCGTATTGCTCTTCGGGTCCAGAACCGACGACTCGCGGCGTGGTGGCGATATCGACCTGTTGGTTGAACCCTCTGAGCCCTTGGATGCTGTCCAGGTGGTTGCCCTGCGCACACGCCTGGCGGCGGGCCTGTACCGGTTGATGGGCGAACGGCGTATCGACATCCTGGTGGCTGCTGCAGACGAATCCGACACCCCGTTGATCGTCGCCGAGGCCAGACAACATGGGATTGAGTTGGTGCGCACATGAACCCTGCGGTGCTGGATGCGCGCCTGAAGGCGGCCTTGTGGGAATGCAACCGACACGCTGATGCACTGACTGCTGCCCTGCTGGATTGGCACGCCGGCAAGCTGCCCAGCGCCGAGGCGCTGGACCTTGATCCCGTATTGCGGCGATTGACGGACCAGATCCTGTACCGCTTCACCAAATTGCAAGACGCCATGGGCGAACGGTTGGTGCCCGCCACGCTGGGTTGGCTGCAAGAGCCGCAAGAATCATGGCCCATGCGCGACAAGCTGGACCGCCTTGAAAAGTTGGGCTACCTGGATGTTGAGGCCTGGCTGCAATGGCGGGATGTGCGCAACCGCCTGGCCCACGAATACCCGGGCACGGCAGGCTTGCGACACGCGGCTGTGCTGGCCGCTGTGGCCGCCGCGCAGTTGATGGTGCAGGCGTTTGGGATGTGGCAGGCGCGGCTGCCGTTGCCACAGGCAGACCCGGCTTGAGCCGCCGGCAATCGGATATCTGCAAGGCATTGATCAGGCTACATCGGGCTGGCTTCAGCCCCAAGGGTTGACGACCTTCACGCTCAAACCTTCAAAGTGCTTGAGATTGCGGGTGGCCAATGTGGCGCGGCGGGATTGGGCAATGCCGGCGATCTGGGTGTCGCGGATGTCCACCGGCCGGCCGGCCAATTGACGTTGCGCAGCCAGCGCTGCTGCGTGTGCCGCAGCCTCGGTGTCAAAAGCCAGCACGCGCATGTCCAGATCTTCTGCCAGCAGCGCAGCAAATGACGTTTCCAGCGCATGGCGGCGGCGCCCGGGCGGCATCAACGCCAATCCAAATTGGCACTCAAACAGGGTGACGGTGGTGATCCAGACAGACAACGGTGGCTGCCGGTCCAGCCAGGCCAGCACCGCAGGATCTGGCGCACGGCGCATCAACTCGGACAACACGTTGGTGTCGAGAATGATCATGGCGCATCAAACGCCACCGGCTTTGCTGCTTGACCCCGCAACTCGGGCAGGGGCTCGGTCAAGGCGACCTTTGCAAACCGGGCGGCAATGCGGCTGCCCAAGCCTTGGCCTGGTGCTTGTGCGTCGGCTTTGACGGCATTGCGCAGGATCTCGCGCACCTCTGCTTCCAGACTGGTGCCGTGGCGCACCGCACGCAGCTTGAGTTGGTCCCTGACTTGGTCTTCAAGATTGCGAACGGTGAATTGCGCCATGACACCTCCAAAAAGATATCATGATATCAAATTAAAACATCTGCTGCCAATCGACATCTGCGGGGATAGGTAGGCGTCTATTCAGCACGTCGGCCGCAATTCACATCCGCGGCACCGCCGCCAACAAGCTGCGGGTGTAGTCGTCGGTGGGCCGGTTCAACACGTCGTCGCAACTGCCCTGCTCGACGATGCGGCCGGCGCGCATCACCGCCACTTGGTCGGCGATGTATTCCACCACCGCGATGTTGTGGGTGATGAACAGGAAGCTGACATCCAGCTCGCGCTGCAGCTCACGCAGCAGGTTCAGGATCTGGGCCTGTACTGACACGTCCAGCGCCGAGGTGGGCTCGTCGCAGACGATCAGCCGGGGCTGCACCGCCAACGCCCGCGCAATGGCGATGCGCTGGCGTTGGCCGCCCGAGAACTCGTGTGGCCAGCGCTGCAGCGCTTCGGGGCGCAGGCCCACTTGCTCGGCAATAGTCAGGATGCGGCTGCGGCGCTCATCAGCTTGTGTCTCAGGCTGCAGTGCCAGCAGGCCTTCGTCCAGGATGTCGGCCACCCGCATGCGCGGGTTGAGGGACGCAAACGGGTCTTGAAAGATGATCTGCACAGCCCGCCTGGCCTGGCGCAGCGCAGGGCCAGTCAGCTCAAACAGGTTGCTGCCGCCAAGCAAGGCCTGGCCGGTGATGCTGGCCTGGTTGCGGAGCAACTGCACGATGGCCTTGCCGGTGGTGGTCTTGCCGCAACCCGATTCACCCACCAGCGCCAGCGTTTGCCCGGCGTCCACGTTGAAAGACACGTTCTTGACCGCATCAAAACGGGCGGGCTGACGCTGCAGAAAACCCTTGCGCAGCACAAAGCTGACGCTCAGGTCACGCACTTGCAACAGCGGTGCAGCGCCTATGGCGGTTGTGGGTTGGGCTGATGGTGCTGCGGCGGCACCGTTGGCCGTCGCAGGGCGCCGCAATTCGGCCGCTGCGGCAGTGGTGCTGATGGCGCCCAGGCCAGACCCACCGGGGGCCAGCAGCAAGCAACGCACTTGCTGGCCGGTCGGGCCAGTCAACACCGGCAACTTGATGTGGCAGGCGGGCTGGGCATAACCGCAGCGCGGTGCAAAGCGGCAGCCGACAAAGGCTTGCGTGAGTGGCGGCACTGTGCCGGCAATGGCTGCCAGCGCCTGGCCGCGCCGCGCTGCATCCGGCAAGGCCAACATCAGCGCGCGGGCATACGGATGCTGGGGATTTGCAAAAAACTGACCCGCAGGCGCCACCTCAATGATCTGGCCGGCATACATCAGCGCCACGTGCTGGGCCATGCCGGCCACCACCGCCAAATCATGGGTGATGAGCAGCAGGCCCATGCCGTGCTCACGCTGCAGGTCTTTGAGCAGGTCGAGGATCTGCGCCTGAATCGTGACGTCCAGCGCAGTGGTGGGCTCGTCGGCCACTAGGTAGTCGGGCTCACCGGCCAGCGTCATGGCAATCATCACGCGCTGCTTTTGGCCGCCACTCATTCGGAAGGGGTAGTCGTCAATGCGGCGCTCGGGCTCGGGGATGCCCACCCGTTTCAGCCAATCAATGGCTTTGGCGCGGGCCGCCGCACCGCGCAAGGCAGTGTGGGCTTCAATGGCCTCCACCATCTGCCGGCCCACGGTGAGCACCGGGTTCAGGCTGGTGCCGGGCTCTTGAAAAATCATGCCGATGCGGCCACCGCGCACCGCACGCATTTTTGATTCAGGCAGGCCCAGCACGTCGGTGTTGTCCAGCGTGATGTCACCGGCCACTACGCTGCCGCTGTCGGGCAGCAGACGCATCAGGGCCAGCGCGGTCATGCTCTTGCCGCAGCCTGATTCACCCACCAGGGCAAAAGTCTCGCCCCGGCGGATGGCCAGGCTCAGGCCATCGATGGCGCGCACCAGGCCGGCGTCGGCGTCTAGTTCAACTTGCAGGTCAGTGGTGCTCAGCATGGGTGGGTGCTCGTCATGCCGGAGTCATGGCGCAGTTTTGGGGGCCGGGCGCAGCAGCTTGGCCAGGCGTGGCCGCATGGCACGGGCACGTGGGTCAAACGCATCACGCACACCATCGGCAAACAGGTTGGCGGCCAGCACCAGGGTGACCATGAAACCAAAGGCAGCGGCGAAGGACCACCACACCACTGGGTCGCGGCTCATTTCGTCCCGGGCCAGGTTGATCATGCCGCCAAAGCTGCTGGTGGACGCATCCACACCCACACCCACGTAGGTCAGCACGGCCTCGTACAGGATCAGGTCAGAGAAGCTGAGCACGGTGGTGATCAGCACCAGGTGCATCACATTGGGCAGGATGTGGCGCGTCATGATGCGGGCCGGCGGCACACCAAAAGCGGTGGCGGCCTGCACAAATTCCAGCTCGCGCAGCTTCAGCGTCTCGGCCCGCACCAGCCGGCACAGGGTGGACCAGCCGGTCATGCCCAGGATGAAACACAGCAAAAACACCTTGATGTCCGAGCGCTCGGCGCCGGTGTCAAACCACTCGGGGTGTTTGTCCAGCGCCACTTGCACCATCAGCACGCAGGCCGCAATCAGCAACACATTGGGCACCGACGACAAGGTGGTGTAGAGATATTGCACCACCTCGTCCACCCAACCCCGAAACCAGCCCGCCAGGATGCCCAGCACCACCGCAATCGGCAAGGTGGCCAGGGTGCTGAGCATGCCGATGACAAACGCGGTACGGATGCTCTTGAGCGTTTGCACCAGCACATCGTTACCGGTGCGGTCCGTGCCAAACACGTGGTAGCTGCCCATCAGCGCCAGCACTGGGCCGGCCGCCAAGCACACCACGGTGAGGGTGATGAGCAGCGCCCGCAGTGGGTAATGCGTGCGGTCAGCCAACAGGTCGCGCATCGCGGTGCCCAGGCCGCCGTGGCGTTGCCGCAAGCCGGCGGCCATCAGCAAGCCGCCCAGCAGGGCCACCAGCAGGCCACCAAGCAAGCCCAGCAGTGCGCGCTGTTGCAGGTCAGGCTGCCAGTCTGTTGCGGGGTTGCGCAGATGGGCACCGCCGTGCAGCAGGCGCGGTAGTTCACGCACGGTCTGCCCGTCGCGGGTGACGCTTTGTTTGGTGATGGCCAGATAGCCCAGCGGGGCGGAATAGGTGGTCTCGCGCATGCTGATCTGGCGAGACAGCGCCAAGTCCAGCAGTGATTCAGTGCGGGTGTCGTAAAACACCTTGCCGGCGGCCGGCCCGGATGCCGCTGCAGATTGACCAGCAGATGGCGCCAGCGCACGGCGAAAATGCACACTGTCCAGCGCGGTGACCAAGACAAACAACAGCAGCGCCAGAGTGGAACACAGCGCCGGTGCGTCACGCAAGACCCGGCCCCAGGTGGCACGCAAGGTGGAATGGCGGGCCACCCGGATGCCATAACCCACGATGGTGGCAAACAAGGCCCACAGCGCCACGTCGGTCCAGAGAATGACAAATTTGAAGCCCATGATCTTGTGAGTTATGCAGCAGTCAATACGTCAACACATCAGGACAGCCGCACACGCGGGTCAACCCAGGTGTAGGCAATGTCGATCAGCACATTGCTGGCGATGTACAGCGCGGCGCCCAAGAACACCATGCTGCGCACGATGGCGAAATCCTGGCCCGAGATGGCCTCAATCACAAACGCGCCCAGGCCGGGGATGCCAAAGAAACTCTCGAACACCAGACTGCCCATGAACACATACGGCAAGTAGGCGCCGGCGCTGGTGATGATGGGAATGAGCGCGTTTTTCAGCACATGGCGGAACAGCACCACGGTTTCGCTCAAGCCTTTTGCGCGGGCGGTGCGCACATAGTCACGGCCAATTTCTTCCAAGAACATCGCCCGGTACAGCCGCGCCTCACCACCCAGCCGCGCCAGCAGTGACAGCATGATGGGCAGCGCCAAAAACCGCACCGCATCCAGCCCCGGCGCAAAGCCCGAGATGGGCACCAGGCGCAGCACCCGCGAGAAAAAGAACTGGCCGACGATGATGTAGAACAAGCTGCTGATAGACAACATCAACACACACAGCACCACGCCCCAAAAATCAATGGCTGAATTGCGAAAGTACACCAGCAACAGCGAGAAGCTGATGCTCACAATCAACTGCAGCAAAAACAACGGTAGCGCCAATTGCAGACTCACGCCCATGCGGCTGGCCACTTCATGGCCGATGTCGGTGGACCTGGCCGAATCACTGCGGCCAAAGTCCAATGCCAGCAAGGAGACTGAGCGCTCCCACAGCACCGTGCGTTTGATTTTGTCAGCGCCGGCTGCGGCGTCATTCCAATACAGCGGCCGGTCGTAACCGCGCTCGCCTTTCCATTTGTCAATCTGCTCTTGGGTCACCCGCTTGCCGCCGATGTTGAGGCGTGCCATGTCGTCTGGCGTGTTAACAGTGAAAAACAAAAAGAAGGTGAGCAGGTTGACGCCAATCAGGATCAGCAGGCCGTAGCCCAGCCGGCGCAGCATGTAGCCGATCATGTGGCAGTGCCCTTCTTGACAATGGCTGCAATGGCCGGTGTGCGCCGCGCAGTGGCGGTTTCACGCGCACGGAAGCTGCGCACCGCCACCCACACCACGGCGGCCAGGCCTGCCAGCAGCAAGACCAGTGGCCACAGGATGGGGCCGTTCCACTCCTTGAGCTTTTGTGTGCGCAAAGCGGCGTCTACCCGGTAGTACTTGGCCATGTCGCGGATCAAGATGCTGGGTTTGCCATTGGTCACCCACTGCTGAAACGCCAGGCCACCAAACGGAAAGTAACCAAACAACCAGGGTGAGTCTTGCTGCACGATGGCCACCATGCGGTCAATCAACGCTTGTTTGTCGGGCCCGTCATCCACCAATTGCAGCTTGCGGTAGAGCGCATCGAACTCCGGATTGCCGTAGTTGGAAATGTTCTCGCCATTGGATTTGCTCTTGCTGTTGGGGCCATACAGCAAAAACAAGAAGTTCTCGGCGTCCGGGTAGTCAGCCAGCCAACCTGCCCAAAAAATCTGGTGTTTGCCTTTGAGGGTTTTGTCCTGGAACTGGTTGAAGTCGGTGGCCCGCACCTCCAGTTGCACACCCAGCTTTGCAAACTGCTTGACCATCCAGTCGTTCTGGGCTTTTTGGTCGGGTGTGACACTGCGTTGGAAGTCGTAATTCAACACCAGTGGTCTGCCAGTCACCGCATCACGCCCGTCGGGGTAACCGGCTTCGGCCAGCAGTTGCTTGGCTTCAGCCACGGTGCGGCGCACCGTGCGGCCACCGCTTTTGCCATCTGATTCCCAGCGGTGGGTGACCGGGTTGTGGAAGTCGCCAACACCCTCACGCGAGCCAAACAGGCCAGGCGCCAGCGGGCTGTGTGCGGCCACACCGCCTTTGTACTTGAAGATGCGGCCGTAGCCTTCTTCGTAGTCCACCACGATGGCGATGGCCTGGCGCAGCTTGCGGTGTTTCAGGTCTTCATCCGGTGTGGCGCCTTTGCCCACCACCGGGTCCAGCATGTTGAAGCCGAAGTACCAGTTGCTGATGTCGGTCATGAGCGGGAACTTGTAGCCACGCGCATCAAACATCGCCTTGACTTTGTCGGAGTCATCCGCGTCATTGCGAAAATCAACGCCCCATTCGGGCCGCTCGATCTCGGGCACGTCCAGATAGCCCTGGCGGAATTTCTCTTTGCGCGAGACCTTCTCTTTTTCGATCGTCACATACAGCGTGTCAATGAATGGCATGGGCTTACTGCAATCAGCCAGCAAGCCTTCTTCTTTGTCGCCGGGCATGCCCTCACACGGATACGGGTCAGCGCGGTAGTTGGGGTTGCGCTTCATCACGTGGCGGCGGTCACGCACAAAGTCCACCATCATGTAGGGGCCCGTGCCCACTGGCCACTGGTTGAGCGACAAGCCCATTTCATTCATGCCGGGCTGGGCATAAAACGCATCGGCCTCCCACGGGATGGGTGCGGTGAAGGGCATGGCCATCCAATAGCTCCACTGCGGGTACTTGCCTTTGAGCCGGATGCGGTAGGTGTATTTGTCCAGCACCGTGGCACCGGCCAGCGGGTATTTGCGAAAGTCTAAAAACGGCTTGTCGCGAATGTCCTTTGGCAGGCCGGCCAGCATGGCCGTATCGGCCTTTTTCACCGTCTCGCCGTATTCGCGCAGGCCAATCACATAGTCGGCAAACACCGCAAACACCGGCGCCTCAATGCGCGGTGTGGCATGGCGTTTGAGGGCATAGACAAAGTCGTCTGCCACAACCTCACGGGTGCCTTGCTGGGCAAATTGCCAGGGTGAGCGTTTGTCGCCCAACTGGGCCAGTGTGAGTTGGTGGTACAGGTAGGCGCCTTGCGCGTCCACTGCAAACGCCGGGTGCGGCTGGTAGCGCAGGCCGGGCTTGATCTTGATGTCGTAGACGCTTTCGGCAATTTGCTCGGCCGGCACGTCATCGGGCAGTGGCTCGCCGTCTTTGCCCAGGTAATGCGGCTTGGCCACCTCGGCCGCTGATTTGGGCACCAGCGTGTAGGGCCGCTTGAGGTAGTGGTAGCCGTAAGGCGGGTCGTAAATCTGGAAGGTGTAGGCCGACTCGTTGTTGGCGTAAGACGCCGTCGGGTCCAGATAGCGCGGCGAGCGCTCGTCAAACGAGTAGAACAGGGTGTTCTCTCGTTCGGCACCAGCCGGGTAGGGGCTGTTGTTGCAGCCACCCAGTGCAGCCGCAGCCAACAGCAGTGCGGCGCCAAGGCGTGCAGAAAGGAATTTGGTGATGCCGCCCATGCGGACACTCCTGGTATCGGACGGCTGGGCCGGCCGGATGGGCCCACCACAGACTGCCATGAACGACAACGCCTCAGCAGGGCCAGTTTGTGGCCAACCCTTGCGAGGCATTGATTTCATTCTAGGCGGCAGTGCAGTGTGCGGCGTTGGGGGTTTCAACCCATTCGGTATCTCAATCCCTGCGGCGGTGGCCGCCATCACCAACCCACCAGCACATCCCTGCCCTGCACCATCAACTGCACCTTGCGCCCCACCGGCAACATCACTTTGGTGGGCACATGGCCAAAGGGCAGGCCTGTGAGGATGGGGGTGGGGCAGACGCTGCGCACATGCGCAACAACGGTTTTCAAGCTGTAGCCGCGGTCCATCGGGCTTTTTCGCCAGTCGCTGAAAGCACCCAGCAGCACCGCCTTCTGACGCTGCAGGATGCCGGCCTGGTGCAAGTGCAGCAGCGTCCGCTCCACCCGGTAAGGGTGCTCGTTGACGTCCTCCAGAAACAGGATGCCGCCCTTGACCTTGGGCCAATGCGGCGTGCCCAGCAGCGATTGCACCATGGCCAGGTTGCCACCCCACAGCGTGCCGCTGGCCTCCAGCCCGTCAAAGCCCGCTTCGGTGCGGAAGCCCACCGCCTCCAGCGCGCCGGACATGGCTTCGGCAAAACAATCCTGCGTCACTTCATCCACGCCGCCCGCGTCATCAGGGCGGCCAAAGTCATCACAGGCCATGGCGCCATGCCAACTGCTGGCGCCGGTGTGGGCCAGTAAGCCCAGTTGCAGCGCGGTGAGATCACTGAAGCCCACCCAGCGTGTACCTTGCGCCACGCTGCGCGCCAGGCGTGGCCAATCGATGCGGTCCAGCAGCCGGGTCAGGCCGTAGCCACCTCGGCAGGCCATGGCAATGCTGGGTGCGGCATCAGCCACCCGGTACAGCGTTGCCAAGCGGGTGTCGTCGTCACCGGCAAAACGTTGGTGGCGGGCTTTGACGCTGGGGTCCAGCGTGACCTCAAAACCCAGCGCACCCAAGCGCTGGCGGGCCAGCTTGAGCGCGGCGGTGCGCAGTTCAACCCCGGACGGGGCGTAGACAAGCAAGGAGCTCATGCGCTGGGGGTGATCGGTGAAGTGGGTGGGACAGCTGCGGCCGGTAAATCGGGATGGCCATGCAGTTCAGTCGCATCCCCGGTGGGGATGATGGTGGCGCTGGTGAGGCTGGGTGGTGGATTTGCCGGCACCGCCAGCGCCGTACGCTCGCGCCGCTGCTGCGCCCGGCGGTCGGCAAAAAACTGGCGCAGCAAGGCCGATGCAGGCTCAGCCAGCACACCGGCGCAAACGCTGGTGTGGTGGTTCAGGCGCGGGTCGGCAAACAGGTTAGCCACCGATCCGGCAGCGCCGGTCTTGGGGTCAGTCGTGGCAAACACCACCCGCTCAAAACGGGCGTGCAGCAAGGCCATGGCGCACATGGCGCAAGGCTCCAGCGTGACGTAGAGGGTGCAGCCTGGCAGGCGGTAGTTCTCCACCAGCTGGGCGGCGTGGCGCAAGGCCACGATCTCGGCATGGGCGGTCGGGTCATGGGTGGTGATTGGCCGGTTGTAGCCGGTGGCAATCACCTGGCCGCCCTGCACGATCACCGCGCCCACCGGCACCTCGCCGGAGAGTTGCGCATTCAGCGCCTGGTCCAGTGCCTGGCGCATGAAGTACTCGTCGGCAAGGTCTGGGGTCATGTGGGGTAGGGAGTCAACGGATGGCTTTGCCGGCTGGGGATTATGGGTGGCCGGTCCGGTCGCAGTTGCAGCCCCACATTTGGGGCAAACTGCCGCGCCAGCGCGCCAACTTTGGCCAGCCAACCGCACGGCCCGCTGCACAGTCCACCGCCCCCCCGTCACGGAGAAACCATGCCCATTGCCAACCGCCCCCACGCCATCACCCTTGCTGCTGCGCTCGTCGCGCTGGCGCCTGCTGCAGTGCTGGCCCAGGCTTTTGACGCGGT
>JAYVLI010000051.1:0-3661 GCA_043759535.1 Betaproteobacteria bacterium
CGCGGTGCCGGTGATGCCGCCTTGCACCTGCTGGGTGGCCAGGTCCTGGCGCAGCCGGGCGGCAAACATCTCTGAGCTCATGCCTTGCGCGGCCAGCAAATCCTTGTTCACGCTGCCATCGGCATTGCGCACCATCGCAAACTGCGGGTCGGTCACAAACAGGCGCTGCAGCCGTTCGTCAGACACCGCCAGGTGCTGCTTGTCCACCGCTGTGGCCAGCACTTTTTCGCGGATCAGTGCGTCCAGCGTCTCGGCCCGGGCCGCCGGTGAATCCAGCAGCTTGATGTCCACCTCGGGCGATTGTTGGCGCACCCGCGCCACTTGCTGCTGGTGCAACTGGTCCCATTCGCCCTGGGTGATGCTGAGGCCAGCCACCTTGGCCACGGTGGCACCGCCACCCTCGTTGAACTTGGAATAGCCCTGGATGCCGAACACCACAAACGACGGCAGGATCAGGATCAGCAGCAAAAACTGGAGCAGCCGGGTGTGCGCGCGGACAAAATCGAACATGGTGACTCTCGGGAAAAGCAAACTTTTGGCATGGCGCACCGGCGGGGTGCCCTGCGGTCAGCGCCTGCAAAAAAGGCGAACCGGTGTGTTCGCCTGGGCTGGTGGTCTGGGCTGACGCACACCGACCGTACATCAACGCCAGAGCGAGGATTCTACGGGCCGGCCTGCGCGCTTGCGGCCGGCCAAAGGGCCGCTCAAGTTGTGGCCTGGTGGGACGAAATCCAGCGTGAGCGGCGTGTGTCCACGGGGCACTGCGCCGGTCCACTGCCCCAGTTCACCCCACTTCAAGATGGATGCCCATGCCCAACATGTCCCGCCTGCTGCCCTGCGCACTGGCCGCCGCTTTGCTTGCCGCCTGCGCCACCACCGAGCCCGAGGGCCCACTGCGCAAGGAAA
Organism: Betaproteobacteria bacterium; assembly: GCA_043759535.1. Taxonomy (GTDB): domain Bacteria; phylum Pseudomonadota; class Gammaproteobacteria; order Burkholderiales; family Burkholderiaceae_C; genus Pseudaquabacterium. Next base: position 907 of record JAYVLI010000051.1, read on the forward strand.
CGGTGTTTGCCGTCAACGACGCAGCCGAGTTGCTCAAATTCAACGCCGGCCAGCCGCGCCGGGTGCTGGACCGCAAGCCGGTGCAAGGCCTGGCGGCCGGTGACCGGCTGGTGGGCATTGATTTCCGCGTGGCGCGCGGGGTGTTGTACGCCTTGTCGGCCAGTGGCCGGCTCTACACCCTGGACACCGGCAGCGGCAAGCTGTCGCCGGTGGGCAGCGGCGCGCCGGTGTCGCTGGCGGCGGCGGGTGGCACATCCAACAGTGCAGCCACCATCGGCTTCGACTTCAACCCGGCGGCTGACCGCATCCGGGTGGTCAGCGACCAGGGCCTGAACCTGCGGCTGCACCCCGATACCGGCACTGTTGCCGCCACCGACCCCGCACCGGCCTACGCCGCCGGTGATGTGCGCGCCGGCCAGACCCCCAGGCTGGTGGCAGCGGCCTACACCTACAACAAGACCAACGACAAACTGACCACCAACTACGCGATTGACCGGGCCGCCGGCACGCTGGTGCTGCAAGGCAGCAAAGAGGGTGTGCAGCCGGTCGTGTCGCCCAATACCGGCCTGCTCAGTACCGTGGGCGCACTGGGCACCGGGCCGGTGGACGCCGCTGCGTTTGACATCTCCGACCTGGGCAACCAGCCACTGGCCGCCTTGCGCCAGGCCGGCCGCACCCGCCTGTACACGCTGGACCTGGGCACCGGCCATGCCACGCTGCTGGGCACGGTGGCGGACGGCCGGCCACTGTGGGGCCTGGCGATTGAACCCTGAGCCCGTTGACCTGCCGCCCCTCCAGCCCTGACCCCTGCGTGACGCAGCAGCCCTCCGGCCACGCCCAAAATCGTCGCCATTGGAGGAGACACGATGGACGAAAGCCGGATACCCGTGCTGGTGGGCTGCGGCCAAATCACCCAGCGTGAGCCTGACCCGCAAGCCGCTGGCTCACCGCTGGATTTGATGGCGCAGGCCGCCCGCCTGGCGGCACAAGACAGCGGTGCTGGCGACACACTGCTGGCCGCGCTGGACACCCTGGCCGTGATCCGCCTGTTTGCCGACACCAGCCCGCGTTTTGCATCACCCTTCGGCCGCTTTGCCAACCCGCCGTACACGCTGGCGCAGCAGATTGGCGCCAGACAGGCCAAACAACTGGTCTACACCCACCCCGGCGGCAACATGCCGCAGTACTGCCTGAACCGGCTGGCCCAGGCTATTCACCGGGGCGAGGTAGGTGCCGCACTGGTGGTGGGCGCCGAGGCCCTGGCCACGCAAAAAGCAGCGCAGCGCGCCGGTGTGCAGTTGCCGTGGGCCGACGACCCTGGTGGCACGTTTGAGGCCTGGGGCGTGGCCACCCGGGGCTGGTCAGACGTGGAGGAACGCCACGGCGCCCGTGCCGCCATCTACGCCTATCCGCTGTTCGAAAACGCCATCCGTGGCGCACGTGGCCGCAGCATTGCCGACCACCAAGCCGCGATGGGCACCCTGCTGGCCCGTTTTGCCGCTGTCGCCGCTGCCAACCCCTTGGCCGACCGGCGCGCCGGCTACAGCGCCGGTCAGATTGCCCAGGTGCGGCCGGACAACCCGTTGATCGCCTTCCCCTACACCCGGCTGATGAGCGCCAATGCCTTTATCGACCAAGGCGCGGCGCTGATCATGACCAGCGTGGCCACCGCCAAATCACTGGGCGTGCCGCGTGAAAAATGGGTGTTCCTGCACGGCTGCGCCGACGCCCATGATCACTGGTTCATCAGCGACCGGCGCGACTACCACTCGTCCCCGGCAATGGAAGCCGTCTTCAGCCAGGCCCTGGCGATGGCCGGCACCACCCTGGCCGACATCGGCGCGTTTGACATCTACAGCTGTTTTGCGTCCGCCGTGCAGATTGCCTGCCAGTCACTGGGGCTGGCCGAAGACGACCCCCGTGGCCTGACCCTCACCGGTGGTCTGCCCTACTTTGGCGGGCCGGGCAACAACTACGTCACCCATGCCATTGCCGCAATGGTTGAGCGCATGCGCGCCAGCCCGGGCCAGCGTGGGCTGGTCACGGCCAACGGCAATTACGTGACCAAACATTCGGCCGGCATCTACTCCACCGACATGCCCAGCCAGCCGTTTGCGCCCGAGGATCCGGCCCTGCTGCAGGCCCGGCTGGACACGGTGCCCCATCCCCGCCTGCTGCCTTTGGCAGACGGCGCCGCCCACATCGAGACCTACACCGTGACGCACGACAAGGCCGGGCCCACCGGCGCCATCGTGATCGGGCGATTGGCCGGCGCAACGGCTGCCGGGCAAATGGCCGACCGCTTCATCGCCAACACCCCGGTAGACGCTGCACTGCTGGCGGCGATGCAGACCGAGGACTTTCTGGGCCGGCCGGGCCGGGTGCGCAACGACGGGCAGCGGAATGTGTTTTCGCCGGGTTGATGGGTGCTTGTGGGCGTAGTGCATTCGGGTGCTGTGGCTACTGAAAACACTGCTGGAGATGGTGGCGCTGGCACAAGCCGCCGGGGCGTTGGGTGACCGGCTGCCGGAGGTCAAGGCGGAGCCGGCGGCCGCTTTTGGCCGGCGGCGGGGGACACGCAGGCGGCCGGTCACCCGACGGCCCAGGCCTCGCGCATAACGTCAAACTGCCGCCTTCAAATCAAGCGCTGAGCTTGGGCAACAAGGCCTCCAACTCATGCCGCTTGACCTTGCCGGTGGTGCTGCGCGGAAACTCATCCAGGCCGATGAACACCACGTCTTTGGGCAGCTTGTAG
>JAYVLI010000052.1:0-3109 GCA_043759535.1 Betaproteobacteria bacterium
GCAGCTTCTTGCCCTCCAGCATCTCCAGGAATGCGCCGCCGCCGGTGTAGATGTAGCCGACGTCCTTCTCGATGCCGTACTTGGCAATCGCGGCCAGCGTGTCGCCGCCGCCGGCGATGCTGAAGGCGCTGCTGTCGGCAATCGCGTGCGCGATCACCTTGGTGCCGTTCTCGAAGGCTGCGAACTCGAACACGCCCACCGGACCGTTCCAGACGATGGTGCCGGCTTTCTTGAGTTGTTCGGCCAGCAGTTGCGCGGTCTCAGGGCCAATGTCCAGGATCAGGTCGTCGTCGGCCACGTCGGTGGCGGCCTTCACCGTGGCCACGGCGTCGGGGCTGAAGCTCTTGGCACACACCACGTCGGTCGGGATGGGCACGGCCGCGCCACGGGCTTTCATGGCATCAATCACGGCGCGGGCCTCGGCCAGCAGGTCGGGCTCGGCCAGGCTTTTGCCAATCTTCAACCCAGCGGCCAGCATGAAGGTGTTGGCAATGCCGCCGCCGACGATGAGCTGGTCCACATTGGCGGCCAGGGCTTTCAAAATCGTCAGCTTGGTGGACACCTTGCTGCCCGCCACGATGGCCACCAGCGGACGCTTCGGGGCGGACAGGGCCTTGGCGATCGCGTCCATCTCGGCGGCCAGCAGCGGGCCAGCGCAGGCCACCGGGGCAAACTGGGCCACGCCGTAGGTCGAGGCTTCGGCACGGTGCGCGGTGCCAAACGCGTCGTGCACAAACACATCGCACAGCGCGGCCATCTTCTGGGCCAGCGCGTCGCTGTTTTTCTTCTCGCCGATGTTCAGGCGGCAGTTTTCCAGCATCACCAGCTGGCCAGGCTGCACGGTCACGCCGTCGGCCCAGTGGGCCACCACGGGAATATCACGGTGCATCAGCTCGCCCAGGCGCTGGGCCACCGGGGCCAGGGAGTCGGCGGGCTTGAACTGTCCTTCTACCGGGCGGCCCAAGTGGGACGTGACCATCACGGCCGCGCCCGCGTCCAACGCCATCTGCACACACGGCATGGACGCGCGGATGCGGGTGTCCTCGGTGATGCGGCCCTGGTCGTCCTGCGGCACATTCAGGTCGGCACGGATCAGCACGCGCTGGCCAGCAACTCGGCCACTGGCACACAGGTCGGAAAAACGGATGAAGTTCATGCAGCGCTCACAAGGTACAAACAAAGGGTTGAGGGGAACCGCTCGCAGGCGGCTGGCTGGCCGAATTGTAGGGGGCCCTATTCGCAACAAGCGACCGTGGCCGTGCCCTTACCAGCAGGGGCCGCGGGACTGGCTTTGCCCGACCGCAGGCTGGAGGCTGCGGCTCCAAGCCCCCTTGAGGGGGGTTGGACAGGCTCCAGAGGCGCTGCCTCTGGCAGCGAGGCGCCCTGCAAGGGCAGCAGCCCCCTCGGGGGGCAGCGTCCACACGAAGTGGGAAAGCGTGGGGGCCGTATTCACCAACCCAGGCCGACATGAAGCGGCAGGTAAGCGGCCATGCCCACGACGATGGTGCCCAGCACGCCGCCGCGCCAGTAAAACCACAGCGCCCCAGCCAGCACGGCAAACAGCCGCGCGTCACGCCAGGTGGCGATCAGGTGGCCCTGGGTCATCACCATCTCGGGCACGATGACCGCCGCCAGCGCCGCAATCGGCGCGTAATGCAGGCCGCGCTGCGCCCAGTCGGGCAGCGTCCAGGGCCGGGTCGAGATGAAAAAGAAGCCGCGCGTCAGCACGGTGATCGCCACCATGCCGAGGATGGTCAGCACGGTCCAGCTGTCGGTCTGGTTCATGGCTTGGCTTCCGGCGACATAGGTTTGCTCGGTTTTTCCAGCATCAGGCACACCGCAACAGCGGCAGCAATGGCGACCAGAATGTTGAGCTTGAGCGGCAGCGCAAACGCCGCCACCGCCGCAGCCCCGGCAATGCCGGCCGACACAGCCCGCAGCGGCGTGGACACCAGGGAGCACAAAATCCCCAGCAGCGCCAGAATGCCGGCAAAACCCAGCCCCCAGCGCACGGGAATCGCATTGGCCAGGGCAATGCCAATCAAGCTGCAGCTGACCCAGCTGAACCAGTTGATGGCACTGTTGCCGGCCCAGTAGGCGTCCTGCGCGGCCACCACGAGCGGGTCCACCGAGGGTTGCGGGTAGCGTTTGGTGAACAGCACATAACTCAGGTCCGCCGTGAGGTAGCCGCCCAGCAAACGTCGCCACAGCGGCTGGTGCATCACATAAGGCCGCAAATGAGCGCTGAACACCACAAACCGCAAATTGACACAAAACGCGGTGGCCAGAATCACCCACATCGGCGCGCCCGCCGCAATCAGCGGCACCGCCGCGAGCTGGGAGCTGCCTGCAAATACCAGTACCCCCATCAGCAGCGCCTCACTCAGGCTCAGCCCGGACTTGATCATGGACACACCGGTCATCAGGCCCCAGGCGGCAATGCCCAGCGCGACCGAGGCCATGTCACGCACGCCACGCCAAAACTCCGGGTGACGGAACAAGGCGGTCATGCCGCGTCAGCAGATGTAGCACCGTGCGGCGCAAATACCATGCCCGGCGTGAGATCAAAGCCGCGCAGAAAATCCGCCACATCCAGTGCCTTACCACCGGCTTTTTGCAGGTGCGTGACCCGCAGCACCGCGTCCAACGTGGCAATGTCCACCCCGCCGGGCCCGGCCGCCAGCACCTGGCCGGGCGAGGTGCCCGCAGGCGGCGCGCCCAGCACCTCGGCGGCCCAAAATTTGATGACCTCGCCGCGCATCACCGCCGTCGCTCCGGGGAATGGGGTGAACGCGCGGATGCGCCGGGCCAGCAGCGCAGCGGGCAAGGTCCAGTCGAGGGCGGCTTCGCGTTTTTCAATCTTGGCGGCGTAGGTAACACCCGCTTCAGGCTGCGGCACCGGCGACAAACCGCCACAGGCCGCGACTTCCAGCACCGTGACCATCAGCCGGCCACCGAGCGCTGCGAGTTTGTCGTGCAGGGTGTCGGTGCTGTCGCTGGGCGCGATCGGCAGGGCCTCAACGGCCAGCATGTCGCCGGTGTCCAGCCCGGCGTCCATCTGCATGATGGTGATGCCGGTTTGCGCGTCCCCCGCCTCGATGGCGCGGTG
>JAYVLI010000053.1:0-13134 GCA_043759535.1 Betaproteobacteria bacterium
ACTGTTTTTCAATCTGGGCCAGGGCGGCAGCCAGTGCTTTGGCTTTTTCGGTGTTCAAGGCTTTCACGGGTGCGTCCATTGCGGCTCTCCTAAAAACGAGTCACTATTATGTTGATGGGCTGGATGTTTGTACAGTGGTTTTCGGCCCGGTTTTTCTGTCCGAGCCATCTGTTTGGCTTGACTTTGATCAAACGGGTGGGTGACGGCCACTGCCTAGAATCGATTGTCACAGGTGCCCCGTCCGAGTGCGCCGATCAGCAGAACCCACCAGCAGGAGACAAGCCATGCGGATTCTGATTGCGGAAGACGACCAAGTGCTGGCCGACGGCCTGTTGCGCGCCCTGCGTGCCACCGGTTATGCGGTGGACCAGGTGGGCAGCGGCAGTGAGGCGGATTCGGCCATGGCTTCGCATGAATTTGATCTGCTGATCCTGGACTTGGGGCTGCCCAAGATGCACGGTTTTGAGGTGCTCAAGAATCTGCGCGGCAGGGGCTCTTCGGTGCCGGTGCTGATCCTCACTGCAGCTGACAGCGTGGAGCAGCGGGTCAAAGGCCTGGACCTGGGTGCGGATGACTACATGGCCAAGCCGTTTTCACTGCAAGAGTTGGAGGCCAGGGTACGGGCTCTCACCCGGCGAGGCCTGGGCACGGCCAGCAGCGTGATCAAGCATGGGCCGTTGACCTTTGACGCCACCGGCAGGGTGGCCTACATCGCCGACCAGATGATCGAGCTGTCAGCGCGCGAGTTGAGCCTGTTGGAAGTGCTGCTGCAACGCGCCGGCCGGCTGGTCAGCAAAGACCAGTTGGTGGAGCGGCTGTGTGAATGGGGTGAAGAGGTGAGCAACAACGCGATTGAGGTCTACATCCACCGGCTGCGCAAGAAGATCGAGCAGGGCCCGATACGCATTGCCACCGTGCGTGGCTTGGGTTATTGCCTGGAGAAGATTCCCAACTGAAGGCCAGGTGGCCGCTGCCCCTATGCTGGCGCCCGCCATGCCAGCCGCCATTGACCCCGATAGCCAACCCAAGGAGCAGCGCTCACTGTTTGGCGAGATCCTGGACTGGATGCTGGCGCCGCTGCTGCTGTTGTGGCCCATGAGCGTGGCGCTGACCTGGCTGGTGGCGCAAAACATTGCCAGCCGGCCGTTTGACCGGGATCTGGCCGAGATGGCACGCACCGTGGCGCGCCAGGTGCAGGTGGTGCCTGGGGTGGGCGGCGCGCCCAGCATGGTGCGGCTGCGGGTGCCCGAGGTGGCAGCCGAGGTGCTGCGCGCCGACGACGTGGAGAAGGTGTATTACCAGCTGCTGGGCGTGCGGGGTGAGTTTGTCTCGGGTGAGCGTGACCTGCCGGTGCCCGACGAGCCCGCTGCCGCGCCGCAGACCCTGAAATACCGCGATGACGAGGTGCATACCGACGCGGTGCGGGTGGCCTACTTGTGGCTGCCGGCCACCGGCGTACCGGGTGAGGTGGCGCCCTTGGTGCAAGTGGCTGAATCTCTGGACAAACGCTCGCGCCTGGCCACCGAGATCATCAAAGGGGTGATCGTGCCGCAGTTTGTGGTGCTGCCGCTGGCGGTGCTGCTGGTGTGGTTCGCGCTGGCGCGGGGCATCAAACCGCTGAATGAGCTGCAGCAGCGCATCCGCCGCCGCGAGGCCAATGATTTAAGCCCGCTGGCCGAGCGCGATGTGCCCGAAGAGGTGGCGCCGCTGGTGAGTGCCATCAATGATTTGTTGGGCCGGCTGGACCAGTCCATGAGCACGCAAAAGCATTTTTTGGCCGATGCCGCGCACCAGCTGAAAACCCCGCTGGCCGGGCTGCGCATGCAGGCCGAGCTGGCCCAGCGCGAGATCGATGCGGGCGAGCATGACCCGGTGCAGTTAAAACGCTCACTGCAGCACATTGCGCACGCCAGTGAGCGGGCGGCGCACATGGTCAACCAGTTGCTGGCGATGGCGCGGGCCGACGCCAAGATCCAGGCCAGGCCCAATACCCCGGTGGACCTGGCACCGCTGGCGCGCGAGACGGTGCGCGACTTTGTGCCCAAGGCCATGGACAAGCGCATTGACCTCGGCTACGAGGGGCCGGACGAGACCATACCGGCCAAGCCAGGGGACACCGGCACCGCTGCGCCGCCAGCCCCCACCACCTGCATGTTGGGCCAGCCCACGCTGGTGCGGGAGCTGGTGCGCAACCTGGTGGATAACGCGCTGCAATACACCCCGGCCGGCGGCACGGTCACGGTGCGGGTGATGGACGACCCGTTTGGCCAGGTGGTGGTGCTGCAGGTGGAGGACACCGGCCCCGGCATCCCCGAGGCCGAGCGGGCGCTGGTGCTGCAGCCGTTTTACCGGGCACTTGGCACCAATGTGGATGGCAGCGGGCTGGGCCTGGCCATCGTCAACGAGATCGTGTTGCAGCACGGCGCTGAACTGACCATCAGCGACGCCAGGCCACGTGGCAGCGCGGCGGCCCAGGGCATGGGGCCGGGCACGCTGTTCACCGTGCGGTTTGTGTTGAGCCGCAGGCCAGCGCCGGTGTGATGCCGGCGCATCAACGCCGCATCAGCCCCCGGCTGCGCGCAATCGACATCAGCATGCCCAGCGCCACCCCCAGCGTGACCATGGCCGTGCCGCCGTAGCTGATGAAGGGCAGCGGGATGCCCACCACCGGCAAGATGCCGCTGACCATGCCCATGTTGACAAACGCGTAGGTGAAAAACCCCAGGCTCAAGGCCCCCGCCAGCAGACGCGCAAACACGGTGGGGGCAAGCGCTGCAATCCACAGCCCACGCAGGATCAGGACGGTGAAGCCCAGCAGCAGGCCGGTAACCGCCACCAGGCCAAATTCTTCAGAGAACGCGGCAAAGATGAAGTCGGTGGTGCGCTCGGGGATGAACTCAAGATGGGTCTGGGTGCCGCTCATGAAGCCCTTGCCGGTGAGGCCACCCGAGCCGATGGCGATCATGCCCTGGATGATGTGGAAGCCTTTGCCCAGTGGGTCAGTGGTCGGGTCCAGCAGGGTGCAAACCCGCTGTTTTTGGTAGTCGCGCATGCCGTGCCACTGCACCTCGGGCTGGCACAGCGCGTCGCCGCTGGTGATGATGAAAGCAATCGCCAACACGGCCAGCAGCAGCACCGGCGCAATCAGCCGCCACGACAGGCCGGCGAAAAAGATCACGTACAGGCCGCTGGACAAAATCAGCAGCGAGGTGCCCAGGTCAGGCTGTTTGGCCACCAGGCCCACCGGCACCAGCAGCAGCAGGCCGGCAATCACAAAGTCCAGCAGGCGCAACTGGCCCTCGCGGCGCTGAAACCACCAGGCCAGCATCAGCGGCATGGCCAGCTTGAGCAACTCGCTGGGCTGGATCACCACCCCCAGGTTGAGCCAGCGGGTGGCGCCTTTTTTGGTGATGCCAAACAGCGCGGTGGCCACCAGCAGCGCCACCCCAACGGTGTACAGCGGTACGGCCAGCGCCAGCAGGCGTTGCGGCGGCACTTGCGCCACTGCAAACATCAACATTGCCGCCAGCACCATGTTGCGGCCATGGTCGACAAAGCGGCTGCCGTGGTCATAACCCACCGAGTACATGGTGACCATGCCCAGCCCACCCAGCGCCAGCACCACCAGCAGCAGCAGCCAGTCAAAACCCAGCAGCACGGGTTTGAGGCGCAGCCACAGCGAAGGCTGTTCAAACACCGCGCTCACTGCAGTCTCCGGGGCAGCGGCAGGGCGGCGGTGGGGCCGATGGCGGTGCCGGGCTGGGGTGGCGCTGCGGGGGCGGTGGGGGCTGTGGACACAGCGGGCACACCTTGCGGTGATGCCGCAGCCGCCACCGTGGGTGGTGCCAACACCTGCGCCACGGGCAGGCCGATCTCGTCCATCGTCACGTCATCTGCCCGGCGTGGTGTACCCATCGGCGCGCCGCTGCGGCCAGCCTGGGTAGCGGCCATGTCGGCATCGTTGGGCCATTGGCCGGCCAGCAGGTAATCAAACACCCGGCGCGCGATAGGCGCTGCGGCCGCCGCACCAAAACCGGCGTTTTCCACCACCACGGCCAGCGCGATGGTGGGGTTGTCCACCGGCGCAAACGCGGTGTAGAGCGAATGGTCCCGCTGGTATTCGGTCAGCTTGGCAGCGTTGTATTTTTCGTTGGCGCGCACACCCACGGCTTGCGCGGTGCCGGTTTTGCCACCGCTGCGGTAGGGCGCACCCACAAACACCGCTTTGGACGTGCCCTCTTGCGTGACACCGTACAGCGCGCTGTTGATCACCGCCACATGCTCGGGCCTGAACGGCAGCGCGGCCAGCACCTCACGCGGTGCCGGTGCGCTGCTGTGGTTGACCACGTCGCGCACCTCACGCACCAGGCGCGGCTCAAAGCGTTGGCCACCTGACACCAAGGTGGACATGGCGCTGGCCAACTGCAGCATGGTGAAGTTGTTGTAGCCCTGGCCGATGCCCAGCGAGATGGTCTCGCCGGCGTACCACTTTTGCAGCTCGGGCTTTTTGTACGCTCGTTTTTTCCATGCTGTCGACGGCAACAGCCCGCTGGCCTCACCGTCCAGGTCGATGCCGGTTTTGCGGCCCAGGCCCATCGGTCCCAGTTGTGCATGCATCAAATCCACACCCATCTCGTTGGCCAGCGAGTAGTAATACACATTGCTGGACAACACGATGGACTTGCGCATGTCCACCGCGCCCAGGCCGTGGTCGCCGTGGCTGCGGAACTCATGGCCCCCAAAGTTGAAGCTGCCCCCGTCATGCACGATGGTGCCGGCGCTGCGTTTGCCACTCACCAGCGCGGCCATCGCCATGAAGGGCTTGAAGGTGCTACCCGGCGGGTAGGTGCCGCGCAGCGCGCGGTTGAGCAGGGGTTTGTCCAGGCTCTCGTTCAGCTCACGCCAGCTCTCGGCATCGATGCCATCGACAAACAAGTTGGGGTCGTAACTGGGCTTGCTCACGAACGCCAGGATCTCGCCATTGCGCGGGTCCATCGCCACCAGCGCGCCACGCCGGTCACCAAACAACTGCTCCACCAGCGCCTGCAGCTTGATGTCGATGGACAGCACCAGCGTGTTGCCGGGGGTGGCCGGGTGGCTGCGCAAGCGCCGCACTGCGCGCCCGCCGGCCGAGGTTTCCATCTCCTCAAAACCGGTGGTGCCGTGCAGTTGCTGCTCGTAGTGCTGCTCAACCCCCAGCTTGCCGATGACATCGGTGCCGCGGTAGTTGGCCAGCACCTCATCGTCCCAGTCGTCCATCGCCTTTTTCTCGGCGCTGTTGATGCGGCCGATGTAGCCGATCAGGTGGCCACCCACCTCCCCCGCTGGGTAACTGCGGAACAAGCGCGCCCGCACATCCACCCCGGGGAAGCGGTAACGCTGGGCCATGAAGCGGGCCACCTCCTCATCGCTCAGCCGGGTGCGGATGGGCAGTGACTCAAAGCTTTTGCTCTCGTCCTGCAGGCGCTTGAAACGGCGCCGGTCACGCGGTTGGATCTCCAGCAATTCGGCCAGGCTGTCGATCACCGCCTCCAGCGGCAGCTTCAGCTTGGCCGGTGTGATCTCCAGCGTGTAGGCCGAATAGTTGGTGGCCAGCACCACGCCGTTGCGGTCAACGATCAAGCCCCGGTTGGGCACCACCGGCACCACGGACGTGCGGTTGGCCTCGGCCTGCTGCGACAACTCCTCATGCTTGACCACCTGCAGCCAGTACAACCGGGCACCCAGCAGGCCAAAGCACAGCAGCACAAACAAGGCGGCAGCGATCAACCGGGTGTTGAACCGGTCGAGTTCACGCTCCAGGTTTTTCAGCTCGGTCATGCGGTGGGATTGTGCTTTTGGGGGGCGATCACAGCGGTCTATTTTGGTCGGGGTCAGGCGCCCGGCGCTGCGGCGCCAGCAGCACCACCACCACCACCGGCCACAACAGCGACTCAAACACCGGTGCGGCCAGCACCCACCAGCCCGGGAACATGCCACCCGCCACCAGCCGCGCCAACATGGCCACCAGATGGCCGGCCAAAAACACCGGCAGCACATGCAGCGCCTGCGCCGGCAGGCTGAACCACAACACCCTGCGGTGCACCGTGATGGCCAGGTAGCTGAGCAGGGTGTAGGCCAGCGCGTGCTGGCCCAGCAGCGCACCCTGGTGAACGTCCATCACCAGGCCAAAGGTGAAGGCCAGGCCCACGCCCACGCGGCGCGGCTGGTGCACGTTCCAGAACACCAGCACCAGCGCCAGCAGGTCGGGTGCGGCCGGGTGGCGGCCACCGGGCAGCATCTCGGCCAACACCGCCAACAGCAGCGTGAAACCGATGAAGATGGGGTTGACCGGCAGCAGCAGCTGGTCTGCACCACGCGGCATGATCATCGGCGTGGCTCCTGTGTGCTTGCAGTGGATGAGCCTGGCTGGCCAGGCCGGTCGGCCGCAGCCGCGCTGGCCCGGGCAGCCGCTTTGTCTGCCGCCTTGCTGGCCGCTTTGTCCAGCACCGGTGGCTCGGGCCGGGCCGGCATTTGCAGGCCCATGGGCTCTAACACCAACAGGTGGCGTACGTTGTCCAGCTTGGCGGCGGGAGTGAGGACGATGCGGGCAAAACCGGCGTCGGACCGGCGGTCCACCCGGGCCACGGTGGCCACCGGCAGGCCGGGTGGGTAGACACCGTCCACCCCGCTGGTGCTCAGCACGTCACCCACCTGCACGTCGGCATTGGCGGCGGTGTAGCGCAGCTCCAGCGCGCTGCCACCCTCGGCACCGCCAAACGCCGCACCACGCTGCTGGGTGCGGGTGTTGAGCACGGGGATGGCCGCGTCCTTGTCGGTGAGCAGGGTGACCACCGCGCTGAGTGGGTAGACCTCAGTCACCTGGCCCAGCACGCCAGCCTCGTTGACCACCGGCGCGCCGGCCCGCACCCCCTGGCTGGCGCCCCGACTGATGAACAACTTGCGCGAATACGGATCGCCCGCTTCGTACAGCATCTCGGCGGCGATGGAGCGCACCTGCAGCGCCGGCTGCAAATCCAGCAAGGCGCGCAAGCGGGCGTTGTCGGCGGCCAGCTGGTCGGTGCGGGCAGCCCGCTCAGACTGGCGCGCCAGTTGCAAGCGGGCGGCGTTTTCAGCGGCCTGCGCGGCCTTGACACCTTGCAGATAGCTCAAGCCGTTGTTGAGCAAATCCACCGGCACCTGCAGCGCACCCTGCACCGGCAGCAGGCCGGTGGCCAACGCGGCGCGCAGCGGCTGCGTGACCCGCCAGCGGCTGTCGGCCGCCATCAAGAACACGGCCAGCGCCGAGAACAGCGCCAGCTTGGTAAACGCCGAGGGCCCTTGTCGAAAAAAGGGCGGTGGGGTGCGGTCTATGGTGCCCAGCGGCATGGTGGATCAGCGATCAGGGCCGGTGGCCACACGCTGTGCAGCGGCTGTGCTCAGCGCCGGGGCTGCAGGCTCATTCTGAGGTGAAGATCGAGCCCAGGCGCTCCATACGCTCCAGCGCCATGCCACAGCCGCGTACCACGCAAGTTAGCGGGTCTTCGGCCACCAGCACCGGCAGGCCGGTTTCTTCGGCCAGCAGGCGGTCCAGATCACGCAGCAAGGCGCCGCCGCCGGTCAACATCATGCCGCGCTCGGCAATGTCGGCGCCCAGCTCAGGCGGGGTTTGCTCCAGCGCGCTGCGCACGGCCGACACAATCTGGTTGAGCGGGTCGGTCAACGCTTCCAGAATCTCGTTGGACGAGATGGTGAAGCTGCGTGGCACACCCTCACTCAGGTTGCGGCCCTTGACCTCGATCTCTTTGACCTCGCTGCCGGGGAAGGCCGAGCCAATGCTTTTCTTGATCAGCTCGGCCGTGGGCTCGCCGATCAACATGCCGTAGTTGCGGCGGATGTAGCTGATGATGGCCTCGTCAAACTTGTCACCACCCACCCGCACCGAGCCTTTGTAAACCATGCCGCCCAGGCTGATGACGCCCACCTCGGTGGTGCCACCGCCGATGTCCACCACCATCGAGCCCGACGCTTCTGATACTGGCAAGCCGGCGCCAATGGCTGCGGCCATCGGTTCTTCAATCAGGTAGACATCACTGGCGCCGGCGCCCAGCGCCGACTCACGGATGGCGCGGCGCTCAACTTGTGTGGACCCACAGGGCACGCAGATGATGATGCGTGGGCTGGGGCGCAAGACGGACCGGGGGTGGACCATCTTGATGAACTGCTTGAGCATTTGCTCGGTAACGGTGAAGTCGGCGATCACGCCGTCTTTCATCGGCCGGATGGCCTCGATGTTGCCAGGCACCTTGCCCAGCATGGCCTTGGCCTCTTTGCCCACCGCCTGGATGGTTTTTTTGCCTTGTGGGCCACCCTCATGGCGGATGGCGACGACGGACGGCTCGTCGAGCACGATGCCTTTGCCCCGCACATAAATCAGCGTGTTGGCAGTACCCAGGTCAATGGCCAGGTCGGTGGAGAAGTAGCTGCGCAGGAATCCGTACATGGGACTGTCGGGCGGTCAGGACAAGCGGCGGGCAACACAGCCGCGCCCTGTAAGCATGCGGGCGGCCGCAAAGCGGGTCGGTTGTCAGTTGTCTGGGGCGGGCCCGGTTGGCGCGGCAAGGCCGACGCACCGGACAGCAAGGAATGTGGAAGTTTGGTGGCCCAAACCCGCCAAATTGGCGGCTTGTTGGCGGCTTGTCCACGGGCGTCGAAGCGCATGGATAACCAGAGATAATACCCCATCACCCCGGTGTTCCCAGCACCGACAAACCTGCCGCTGCACTCTCCTGCAGGCCCTTGCTGGCCTGTCCGGATCACCCCCCCAGATCATCACCGATTTGTCATAGATGGCCTTGACCCTGCAAGACGCCAGCCGCATTGCGCACCTGGCCCGACTCAACATCCCGGCCGCTGACGCACCCGACATGCTGGCCAAGCTGAACGGCTTTTTTTCCATCGTTGAGCAAATGAGCGCGGTGGACACCACCGGTGTTGAGCCGCTATACACCCCGCTGTCTGCCATCCAGGCCGTCACGCTGCGGCTGCGTGATGACGTGGTGACCGAGACCAACGAGCGCGAAGCCAACCAGCGCAACGCGCCGCTGGTGGAAGACGGCCTGTTTCTGGTGCCCAAGGTGATCGAATGAGCGTGCGCCCCACCACCTTGCATGCCATGGGCGTGGCCGACCTGGCCCGTGCGCTGGCTGACAAATCGGTGTCCAGCGTGGAGGTCACCAGCCACCTGCTGGGCCGCATCGCAGCACACAGCGCGCTGGGCGCGTTTTTGCAAGTGGACGCTGAGGCCGCGCTGGCCGACGCCAAATGCGCCGATGCCCGCCGCGTGGCGGGTGATGCCGCGCCGCTGCTGGGTGTGCCCATTGCCCACAAAGACATTTTTGTCACCACCGCGCATGCCACCACCGCCGGCTCCAAGATGCTGGCCGGCTACCGCAGCCCGTTTGATGCCACCGTGGTGGCGCGGCTGGGCTTGGGCGCGGGCGGTGCCGGCACCATCAGCCTGGGCAAGCTGAACTGCGATGAGTTTGCGATGGGCTCGGGCAACGAGAACTCGGCTTACGGCGCGGTCCACAACCCGTGGGATACCAGCCGCGTGCCGGGTGGCTCGTCCGGTGGCTCGGCTGCTGCGGTGGCCGCACGCCTGCTGCCAGCGGCCACCGGCACCGACACCGGCGGGTCCATCCGCCAGCCGGCCAGCTTTACCGGCATCACCGGCATCAAGCCGACCTACGGCGTGTGCAGCCGCTACGGCATGATTGCGTTTGCGTCCAGCCTGGACCAGGCTGGCCCGCTGGCCCGGTCCGCCGAAGACTGCGCGCTGCTGTTGTCGGCCATGAGCGGCTTTGATGTGCGTGACGCCACCAGCGCGCAGCGCCCGCCGCAAAACTTCCACGCGCAGATGTTGACGCCACGCCAGGGCACGACCGCAGCCAAGCCCCTGCAAGGCCTGCGCATCGGCCTGCCCAAAGAGTTTTTCCCGGCCACGCTGTCGGCTGATGTGGCCACGGCCGTGCAAACCGCACTGGCCGAGCTGGAGAAGCTGGGCGCCACGCTGGTGCCGGTGAGCCTGCCGCGCACCGAGCTGTCCATCCCCGTGTACTACATCATTGCCCCGGCCGAGGCCAGCTCCAACCTGAGCCGGTTTGACGGCGTCAAGTTTGGCCACCGCACAGCCCAGCCGGGCGACTTGCTGGCGATGTACAAACAGTCGCGCACCGAGGGTTTTGGCGCTGAGGTCAAACGCCGCATCATGATTGGCACCTATGTGCTCAGCCACGGTTATTACGACGCCTACTACCTGCAGGCGCAAAAACTGCGCCGCATGATTGCCGATGACTTTCAGGCCTGTTTTGCGCACTGCGATGTGATTGCCGGCCCAGTGGCGCCCAACGTGGCCTGGAAGCTGGGTGAGCAAGGTGACGACCCGCTGCAAGCCTACTTGGCTGACATCTTCACCTTGCCCGCCAGTCTGGCCGGCTTGCCCGGCATGAGCGTGCCTGCGGGCTTTGCCCTGGCTGAGGATGGCAAGGCCATGCCGGTAGGCCTGCAACTGATCGGCAACTATTTTGGCGAGGGCCAGCTACTGCAAACCGCGCACGCGCTGCAGCAGGCCACCGACTGTCACAACCAAGCGCCGGCAGATTTCTGAGGCTATGCCGACGATCTGTGCGTTTTATGGGCTCGTCATTCGCATGTATTGGAACGATCACGCGCCGCCGCACTTTCATGTGTCCTACGCGGAGTTCGAGGCGCATGTGCGGATCGACACCCTGGAGCTGTTGCGCGGCGCGCTGCCTCGGCGGGCGCATGCGCTGGTGCTGGAATAGGCAGCGCTGCACCGTGTTGAACTGATGGAGGACTGGGAACTGTGCAACTCACACCAAATGCCGAAGCAGATCGAACCGTTACGTTAGTGGAGGCAGCCCCGGTCCCGCCGCGTGCGCTGCGCGTCACGGCACTGCCTGATTTCCGGCTGGCCATCAGCTTTGAAGACGGGTTGACTGGCGTGGTCGATTGCCGGCCGCTGATCCACTCAGCCACTGCGGGCGTTTTCGCCGCACTGCAAGACCCTGCCGAATTTGCCACCGTCCATCTGCAGTATGGCGCCGTGACCTGGGCCTGCCACCTCGACCTGGCGCCCGATGCCATGTATGACGCCATCTGCCGTGATCGAGTTTGGGCGCCGAGATGACGCTGCTGGCGCTTGAGGCCGCAATCATCAAGGTCCGGCAAGAGGTGCTGGGCAAGTCGATGGACGAAGTGGAGGTTTCAGCAGGCCCTGTCAAGCGCATCCTTGCCGCCTTGGGCTGGGATGTTTTTGACGTTCAAACGGTCAAGCCCGAATACAACGTTGGGCCCGGGCGGGTGGACTTTGCACTGAAGTCCGCACAGGCCAGAGTTGATGTCTTCCTGGAGGTCAAAGCGCCGGGTCAGGCCGACTCGCAGGCAGATCTGCAGTTGTTCCAGTACACGGTTCATCAGGGCATCCCGCTGGCGTGCTTGACGGACGGGCGGGTTTGGAGCATCTACCTTTCTGGCGGTCAAGGGTCCTGTGAAGACCGTCGTCTCTACAGATTGGACATCGTTGAACGCGACGCCGACCAAGCGTGTCAGCGACTGCAACGCTATCTGGGGCGCGACAACGTGGCCACTGGCAAAGCGCGCCAGTACGCGCTTGCTGACTGTGAAGATCGCGCCAGACAGCAGCGCCTAGAGGCGGCCGTTCTGCGGGCTTGGCATGGCTTGCTTGCCGAACCCGATGGCGTGTTGTGCGATTTACTGATCGAGGCGGTTGAACGAGACACGGGGGAGCGCCGCCAAACGGACAGTGTTGAAAACTTCCTCCGCCGCCTGGAGAAGCAGCAACAACCAACCAAGGTTCTGTCGGTTTCAGCAACACCTCCGGTGCCACTGCGCGCTGCTAGCGGCGGCACTGACGGTATCCGCTACCAATTCTCGGAAGAAGCTTGGCAACCACAAAAGGACGGCAAAGCGTGCTACCTCGCGCTGTTGCGTGTGCTGAAGAGCCGCCACGACGATTTTCCTGAACGATTTGCCAAGGCCGGCTCAGGCAGAAAACGCGCTTGGATCGCGCGGACGGTAGAAGAACTGTTCCCCGGTCGACCTGACTTCCAGCGAAGCGAGTGCAGCGACCTTGGCGACGGATGGCGGGTCGGAACGCAAATCAACGCTGGTGATCTTGATCGACGGGCGCGTGTTGCCTGTGCTGCGGTCGGGCTGGAGCTGGGGCGGGATGTCACAACACGATTCAACAGGTAGAGAGCGCATGTCCCAACTCATCCGTGGTTTTGAGGTCGTCATCGGCCTGGAAACCCATGCCCAGCTGTCCACACTCAGCAAGATTTTTTCTGGCGCCAGCACTGCCTTTGGCGCCGCGCCCAACACGCAAGCCTGCGCGGTGGATTTGGCCCTGCCCGGCACCCTGCCGGTGATGAACCGGGCGGCGGTGGACCGCGCCATCCGCCTTGGCCTGGCAGTGGGTGCCAAGGTGGCGCCGCTGTCCATCTTTGCGCGCAAAAACTACTTTTATCCTGACCTGCCCAAGGGCTACCAGATCAGCCAGTACGAGATCCCGGTGGTGCAAGGTGGGTCCATCCCCTTCTTGCTGAATGGCCAGCCGCGCAACGTGCGCCTGACCCGCGCCCACCTGGAAGAAGACGCCGGCAAAAGCCTGCACCTGGACTACCACGGGCAAACCGGCATCGACCTCAACCGTGCCGGCACACCGCTGCTGGAGATCGTCACCGAGCCCGACATGCGCTCGGGCGCTGAAGCCGTGGAATATGCCAAGGCCCTGCACGCACTGGTGATGTGGCTGGGCATTTGCGACGGCAACATGCAAGAGGGCAGCTTCCGCTGCGACGCCAACGTGTCGGTGCGCCGGCCCGGCGCGCCGCTGGGCACGCGGCGCGAGATCAAGAACCTCAACTCCTTCCGCTTCATGGCGCAGGCGATTGACTTTGAGATCAACTGGCAGATCGACCAGATCGAGGACGGCCTGACGATCCAGCAAGCCACCGTGCTGTTCAACCCCGACACCGGCGAGACGCGGGCCATGCGCAGCAAGGAGGACGCGGCCGATTACCGCTACTTCCCCGACCCCGACCTGCCGCC
>JAYVLI010000054.1:0-29227 GCA_043759535.1 Betaproteobacteria bacterium
GTGCTGGCCGTGGGTTATGACGACGCCAGCCAGCGCTTCACGGTGATGAACTCATGGTCTGACAAATGGGGCATCAAAGGCTACTTCACCATCCCCTACGCCTACTTGGGCGACGCCGGCCTGGCGTCTGACTTCTGGACCGTTAGCACGGTCGAGGTCTGACGGCGCAGGCCGGCCTGCCCGACGGCCCGTCAGACCGCCGGTGCGGCCCGCCCGGTGGCTGCAGCCGGCTGTGCTTGCTGCTGTTGCCGGTACGGATGTGGGCCCACCTGCGGCCTGCCACGCACCTGCAAGCTGTGGTCCTCACAGCCCTCCACACCCGGGGTGCGGCCCAGTGAGGTGGCGGTCTCCTGCTCCGCTTCCACCGTCATCGACAACTCCCGGCGCATGTTGTGCAACTCGGTGCCCACCCAGGCCAGCAGCAGCAGCATGGTGGCGCGCCACACCCAGTCACCCATGGATCGGTTCATCGTTCAAGCTCCGCAAAAAAAGGTGGCATCAACCAGCATCGGACCATCTTAGGAGCCAACGCCGGATTGCGCTGGCGACAAGCGGCGTCTGACCCAGCCGTCCACCAATTCGTCCGTGATTTCCAGCGGCAGCGCGCCACTGCCCAGCACCACATCGTGAAAGTCTCTCAGCGCCTGGGCGTCCCAGCGTGGGTCCAATGCCTGTTGTGCCCGGCTGCGGGCGGTGCGGATGGCCAGCATGCCCACCTTGTAAGCACCAGCCTGGCCAGGGTCCACGAGGTAGCGCTCAATCTCGGCCACCACCTCGCCTTGCGGCATGCCGGTCTGGGCCAGCAGGTAATCAATGGCCCGCTGGCGTGGCCAGCGCTGGGCGTGCAGGCCGGTATCCACCACCAGACGCACGGCGCGGAATACCTCGCCCTGCAGCCGGCCCAAATCCCCAAACGGGTCAGTTTGGTCGAGGCCCAGCTCGCTGCCCAGCCATTCGGCATACAGCGCCCAACCCTCTTGGTAGGCGGTGAAGGGCAGTACTTTGCGGACGGTGGGCCCACCCTGCTCGGGCCGGCTGCCGTCCAGGGCCGGTGGCATGCAGTAGGCACCGGGGGCGGTGGCCTGCTTGAACTCGGGCACCCGCTGCACCTCGATGGGCTCCGGCGGCTGCCGGCCAAACAGTGTGCGTGAGCGTGCCAGTTGGTCCTGGATCATGCGGCGGCAGTCGGCCAGCGCAGCCTGGCGGCCGGTCTCGTTGTCGGCATACAAAAAGCGCGGGTCGCGGGCCAGCCGGGTCGTGGCCTGGGGCGAAATGGCGGTGCAGCGGGTGGTCTCGCGCCGGCTGGTGGGCAAAGCTGCGCATCTCGACCAGCACCTTGGTGAGCACACAGCGCGGTGGCAGCACGCCCAGCCGCTCACGGTGCGCCAGGCTGTCTTGCAACTGGTCAAATTTGCAGCCCACTTCAGCCAGCTTGGCCAGGTGGTCCTCAGCGCCACGCAGGTCATCAATGCGGTGCTGGTTGATCAAAAAATCCGGTGTCTGGCTTTGCACGCCCTGCAACTGGTTGACCGGGTCGTCGTGGAAGCGAAAGCGCTCACCGCCCGCCTGGGCCTGGACGTACCAGGTCAGCACCCGGGTGGACAGCTGCTGCTGCGCGTCTTGGCGGGCCATGCCGTCAGCCTGCAAAGCGGCCAGGTGGCCGCGCCAGGCGGCGGCGTCCTGGTCAGTTTTGGCGATCGACACGTCGTCCAGATGGGCGTTGTGGCGGCGGTCGCCAAACTGCTCGGCAATGCCCAGTTGGGTCAGCAACTCGGGGCTTTGCAGCAGCACCTGAATGAACCCTTTTTTGTGGAACAGATTCAGGCTGAAGGGCAGGAACCACACCAGGTTGACCACCAAGCCCGCAGCGGTGATCAGCAGCCCGGCCAGCAGCAAGACGCCGGTTTTGGCAATGGTTTTGCGCATGGCGGCCTGCTGACACAGGCGGTGGCGGGCCTGCCCCCCAAACAACGGCGCCGGCGCGGCGGCGCAAACGCTCAGTCCGGCAGATCACCCGGTCGGAAGCCCAAGCGGGCCGACAGGGCGGCGGCTGCACTGCGCAGTTGCTGGGCCAGCGCGCCGCTCCAGCGGCTGTCCAGCGCGGCGGACGGACCGATGACGGTGAGTGCCAGCACCGGCTGGCCACGCTGGTCAAACACCGGTGCCGACAAGGCGCTGACACCCGCCACCACCGCACCCTCAGACCGGCCCAGGCCTTGCGCCCGCACCTCAAGCAGCGTGGTTTTGGCAAATTCGGCCCAGCTGGGCAGCTTGGCGGCTGCGCTGCCGGCTTGGCTTGCCTGACCCGCCGCAGCGCGGCGCTCGGCCTCGTACAACGGGCGCACCAGGCTTTCTGCCAGATGGGCGGCAAACAACTGGCCTGATGCGGTGCCGCTGATTGAAAACACCGTGCCGTGGCGCATGTTGACGTGGATGGCAGCCGGGCTCTCGGCCAGCCGCACGATGGTGGGGCCGTGTGTGCCCCATACCGCCATGGCCACGGTATGGCCGGTGGCCTGCGCCAGGTCTTCCATCACCGGCGTGGCCAGGCGCACCGGGTCGGCCTGTTGCAAGCTCATCAAGCCCAGTTGCAGCGCCAGCGGCCCCAGGCCGTAGCGGCCGTTGCTGCGGTCTTGCTCCACCAGGCCAATCTTGCCCAGGCTCACCAGGTAGGCGTGGGCCTTGGCCGCAGCCATGCCGGCAGCGGCGGCCAGGTCTTTCAGGGCCATCGGCCGGCCCTGGTGCGCCAGGGCATGCAGCAGTTGGCCACCCACCTCGATGCTCTGGATGCCGCGTTGTTCGTGGTCTGGCTTGGGCTCACGCATGGTGGGCCGCATTGTGGCGGTGGGCCTGGCTGGGGATGGCCAAACACAGCGGCGTGCAAAATCCGGCGGCATTCCCCACCGGCATCCCACACCCACATCCCACACCCGGAGCCCACCATGCAGGCCACACCGCTGTTCCACCTCGCTTTCCCGGTGCACACCATCGCCGCTGCCCGCAGTTTTTACGGCGGCCTGCTGGGCTGCCCCGAGGGCCGCAGCAGCGAGACCTGGGTGGACTTTGATTTTTATGGCCACCAGGTGGTGGCGCACCTGGCGCCCGATGAATGCCGCGTGGCCACCACCGGCCAGGTGGACGGTGACGCCGTGCCGGTGCGGCACTTTGGCGCCATCCTGGCGATGGACGCCTGGCGCGCCCTGGCCGACAAGCTGAGTGCCGCTGGCACCCGTTTCATCATCGAGCCGCATGTGCGTTTCAAGGGCGAGGTGGGTGAGCAAGCCACCATGTTTTTTCTCGATCCCTCAGGCAACGCGCTGGAGTTCAAAGCCTTTGGCGACATCAGCCAGGTCTTTGCCAAATAGGGTGGCCCGGTGATCAAGGTCTGCATCGTTGGTGTGGGCGCCATTGGCGGGTTCATCGGTACGCGGCTGGCCCTGGGCGGCGCGTGCCAAGTCAGCGCCGTGGCACGCGGTGCCACCCTGGCGGCACTGCAGGCCCACGGCCTGCGGCTGCAGCAGGGTGGGGTGCTGTTGCAAGCGCCCGTATTGGCCCGTGACGACCCCGCCGCGCTGGGCGTGCAAGACCTGGTGGTGATTGCCGTCAAAGCACCCGCACTGCCGGCGGTGGCAGCACGCATCAAACCGCTGTTGGGCCCGCACACACTGGTGCTGCCAGCGATGAACGGTGTGCCCTGGTGGTTTGGCGCTGGCGCACCGGCGATGGGTGATGCGCCGCTGCACAGTGTTGACCCCGGCGGCCACGTCGCCGCCGCCATCCCGCTGGGCCAGGTGATTGGCTGTGTGGTGCATGCCAGCACCTTCACCACCGAGCCAGGTTGGGTGATGCACAAGATGGGCCAGGGTTTGATCGTGGGCGAGCCGCTGGGCGGCCGCAGTGGCCGCGTCGATCAACTGCAAGCGCTGTTGCAGCAGGCCGGGTTTGAGGCCACTGCCAGCACCGATGTGCGGCGTGACATCTGGTTCAAGCTGTGGGGCAACATGACCATGAACCCCATCACCGCCATCACCGGCGCCACGGTAGACCTGGTCTTGGATGACCCCCTCACCCGCACCTTTTGCACCAGCGCCATGGCCGAGGCTGCCGCCGTGGGCGCCCGCATCGGCTGCGCGATTGACCAAAGCCCGGCCGACCGGCATGCCATCACCCGCAAGCTGGGCGCTTTCAAAACCTCGATGCTGCAAGACGTGGAGGCTGGCCGGCCGGTGGAGCTGGACGCGCTGGTGGGTGCGGTGCGCGAGATCGCTGAACGGGTAGGCCTGGCCACACCCCACATCGACGCGCTGTATGGCCTGGCCCGGCTGCACGCGCAGGTGCGCGGGCTCTACCCGATCAACAGCCCGGCCAGCAGCCCGGCGCCGGGCTGACGCGGGTCCGCCCATGTCCCGGTCTGAACGGCTGTTGGACCTGATGCAACGGCTGCGCCGGCACCGCCAACCGGTCAGCGGCGCGCAAATTGCCTCGGCGCTGCGGATCAGCCTGCGCACCCTGTACCGCGACATCGCCACCCCGCAATCCCAGGGTGCTTGCATCGATGGCGCGCCCGGCCTGGGTTATGTGCTGCAGCCCGGCTTCACCCTGCCGCCGCTGATGTTCTCCACCGACGAGGTGGAGGCCCTGGTGCTGGAATGGCGGGCGCGGCAGGGCAGGGCATTGCGCAGCGCGACCGGGCACGGCGCTGGGCGGCAAAGCCCAGGGCGATGACGGCTGATACAAAAACACCAGCCCCTGATGAAAACCATGATGCATGCGTGCAACTGGGTATCAATCTGGCCCGCTTGGGTATCAAAACCCGCAGGGTGAGCGGCCTACAGTGCGGACCGTCGATGCCACCGTTGCACCGCACGCCACACCCACCGCCCACCCCCCGCGAGGAGACACCCGCATGACTTCCAAGACCTCTCTGGCCACCGTTGTGTCGGTGGCTGTTGCCCTGGCCACCGGCCTGGCCGCCAACCTGGCCCAGGCCGCCACCGAGCTGGTGATTGCCACCGTCAACAACGGCCACATGATCGAAATGCAAAAGCTGACCAAGCATTTCGAGACCGCCAACCCCGAGATCAAGGTCAAGTGGGTGACGCTGGAAGAAGGCACGCTGCGCCAGCGTGTCACCACCGACATCGCCACCAAAGGTGGCCAGTTTGATGTGATGACGATTGGCATGTACGAAACGCCGATCTGGGGCAAAAAAGGCTGGCTGCAGGAGTTGAAGACCGACGCTGCGTATGACGTGGACGACCTGCTGCCCGCCATGCGCAATGGCTTGAGCGTGGGCGGCAAGCTGTACGCTGCACCGTTTTATGGTGAAAGCTCCATGCTGATGTACCGCAAGGATTTGGCCGACAAAGCCGGCATCACCGTGGCCGACAAGCCCACCTGGGCCGACATCAAAACCCTCGCCAGCAAAATCCACGATCCCAAAGCCGGCGTCTACGGCATCTGCCTGCGTGGCAAGCCGGGTTGGGGCGACAACATGGCCTTTTTGACCACCCTGATCAACACCACCGGTGGCCAGTGGTTTGACATGAACTGGAAGCCGCAGGTGGACAGCAAGCCCTGGCATGACGCGATCAACTTTTATGTGGACCTGCTGAAGAACTACGGCCCGCCGGGCTCAGCTGCCAACAGCTTCAACGAGATCCTGGCGCTGTACAACGAGGGCAAATGTGGCATGTGGATTGACGCCACCATTGCCGCCAGCTTCATCAGCGACCCCAAGCAAAGCAAGGTGGCGGACAAGGTGGCGTTTGCCCAAGCGCCCACCGCCGTGACACCAAAAGGCGCCAACTGGTTGTGGGCCTGGTCACTGGCCATCCCCGCCGGGTCCAAGAAAGTGGACGCCGCGCAGAAGTTCATTAGCTGGGCCACCAGCAAGGACTACATCCAATTGGTGGCCAAAGAGAAGGGCTGGGCCAGCGTGCCCACCGGCACCCGCAAGAGCACTTACGCCAATCCGGAGTTCCAGAAGGCGGCCAAGTTTGCAGCGGCTGAAAAAGCGGCCATCGACAGCGCCAACCCGAATGACAGCACCTTGCCCAAGAGCCCGTATGTGGGCGTGCAGTTTGCGGCCATCCCCGAGTTCCAGAGCATCGGCTTGGCCGTAGGCCAACAGATGAGCGCGGCACTGGCCGGCAAGACGACGGTGGACAAAGCGCTCAAGGCAGGCCAAGCCGCCGCCGACCGCGAAATGAAGAAGGCTGGGTATTACAAGTAAGTGAGCCAGGCCGCCCGCCGCCCTGGTGGCGGCGGGCCCCATCACTCTCCAAGGCCAGTGTTGGCCCTTGGCCAACCTGCTCACGCCCATGCAACGCACCGCCCCCCGCCTGTTGCCGCGCCTGTTGATGGCGCCGGCTGTGGTCACGCTCTTCCTGTGGATGATCGTGCCGCTGGTGATGACGATTTATTTCTCGGTCATCCGCTACAACCTGATGCAGCCGGAGCAGACCGGTTTTGTCGGGCTGGCCAATTTTGAATACTTCATCACCGACCCGTCATTCGGCACGGCGGTGCTCAATACGCTGCTGCTGCTGGGCAGCGTCATCATCATCACCGTGGCCCTGGGTGTGGCGCTGGCCTTGTTGATTGATGATCCCTTCCCCGGCCGTGGCATCGTGCGGGTGCTACTGATCTCGCCGTTTTTTGTGATGCCCACCGTCAATGCGCTGCTGTGGAAGCACATGATGATGAATCCGCTGTACGGCGTGCTGGCGCAGGTGTGGCTGTTTTTTGGCGTCCAGCCGGTGGATTGGCTCACCGACTTTCCATTGCTCAGCGTCATCGTGATGGTGGCCTGGCAATGGCTGCCATTTGCCGCCCTCATCTTCATGACGGCATTGCAGTCGATGAACCGTGAGCAATTGGAAGCCGCACGCATGGACGGCGCCACCTATCTGCAGCAATTGCGCTACCTCTACATCCCGCACCTGGGCCGCAGCGTGGCGGTGGTGGTGATGATCGAGATGATCTTTTTGCTGAGCGTGTTTGCCGAGATCTTCACCACCACCGGTGGTGGGCCGGGTGACGCCAGCACCAACGTGGCTTTTTTGATCTTCAAACAAGCGCTGCTGAATTTTGATGCCGGTGTGGCCTCGGCCGGTGCGCTGTTTGCGGTGGTGCTGGCCAATATTGCAGCCGTGTTTCTCATCCGCCTGGTTGGCAAGAACCTGGACAAATGACATGGCTACCGCACCCAAACACGGCCCCACCCGCGCAAAACCGTTCCCGCTGGGCTTGATCATCCGCAGCCTGGCGGCTTGGGGCCTCACGCTGTTGTTGTTCTTCCCACTCGGCTGGTTACTGTTGACCGCATTCAAGACCGAGTTGCAAGCCATTGCGCAACCGCCGTTGTTGTTCTTTACACCCACCATCGAGAACTTCATTGAGGTGCAGTCGCGCAGTGACTACCTGCTGTATGCCGGCAACTCACTGATCACCAGTGTGGCCAGCACCTTGCTGGGCCTGGCATTGGCGGCACCGGCGGCGTATTCCATGGCTTTCTTTCGCAGCCAGCGCACCAAAGATATTTTGATGTGGATGCTGTCCACCAAGATGATGCCGGCGGTGGGTGCACTGGTGCCGGTGTATGTGATTGCGCAAACCACCGGCCTGCTGGACACGCGCTTTGCCTTGATCGTGGTGTTCACCCTCAGCAACCTGCCCATCATGGTGTGGATGCTGTACAGCAATTACAAGGATGTGCCGTCCGACATCCTGGAAGCCGCCCGCATGGACGGCGCCACGCTGTGGCAAGAGTTCCGCCAGGTGCTGCTGCCACTGACCTGGGGCAGCCTGGCGTCCACCGGCCTGTTGTGCCTGGTGCTGAGCTGGAACGAGGCGTTTTGGTCGCTCAACTTGAGCGCCGCCAAAGCCGGCACGCTGGCCGCCCTGATTGCCAGTTATTCCAGCCCCGAGGGCCTGTTCTGGGCCAAGCTGTCGGCCGCGTCGTTGATGGCGATTGCGCCCATCGTCGTCTTCGGCTGGTTCAGCCAGAAACAACTCGTCCAGGGCCTGACCTTCGGCGCCGTCAAGTAACCATCGAGAGCAAACATGGCCTATCTTGAACTCAAAGGCGTCGAGAAATTCTTCGCCAGCCACCGTGCCATCAAAGGCATTGACCTGACCATCGAGCAGGGCGAGTTTGTGGTGTTTGTGGGCCCGTCGGGCTGCGGCAAATCCACCTTGTTGCGCCTGATTGCCGGGCTGGAGCCGATTGACGGCGGCAGCTTGCACCTGGATGGCCGCGACATCACCGACCTGCCCAGCGCCAAGCGTGATTTGGCGATGGTGTTCCAGAGTTATGCGCTGTATCCGCACATGAGCGTCTACGACAACATGAGCTTTGCGCTCAAGCTGGCCGGTGTGGCGCCGGAGGTGATCCGCGAGAAAGTGGAGCGTGCCGCCAAAGTGCTGGACCTGGGCGCTTATCTGCAGCGCACGCCCAAAGCGCTGTCGGGTGGCCAACGCCAGCGGGTGGCCATTGGCCGCGCCATCGTGCGGGCACCCAAGGTGTTTTTGTTTGATGAGCCACTGTCGAATCTGGACGCTGCCTTGCGTGGCCAGACCCGGGTGGAGATTGCCAAGCTGCACCGGGAGCTGGGCGCCACCACCATTTACGTCACCCATGACCAGGTGGAGGCCATGACCCTGGCCGACCGGGTGGTGGTGCTGCGGGACGGGCAAATTGAGCAAGTGGGTTCACCGCTGACCTTGTACGACCGGCCGGCCAACCAGTTTGTGGCCCAGTTCATTGGCACACCGCAGATGAATGTGCTGCCGGCCGACGCACTGCCGGCGCTGGCCGGCTGGCCGGTGGCGGCCGGTGGGTTCATCGGCATGCGGCCTGAAAACGTGTTGCTGCAACCGGCAGGGCAGGGCACGGTGCAGGGCCGTGTGGAACTGGTGGAGGCACTGGGCGCCGAGACCCTGGTGTATGTGGCGCTGGCCTCTGGCGCGCAACTGGTGGCGCGGCAAAACACCCGCACCAGCCTGCAAGCCGGCCAGGCCGTGGGCCTGGGGCTGGACGCCGATGCCGCGCACCTGTTTGACGCCGCCGGCAAGCTGACGCGCCAGGGCGCAGCGGCAGCCTGACGCTGACATCTGAAGGACAACGCTGATGCCCGATACCGCTGCAACACCCGGCACCACCAACCCGCTGGTGATGCTGCACCTGGGCCTGGGCTCATTCCACCGCGCCCACCAGGCCGTCTACCAACAAGCCCTGCACGACGCCGGCGACGCCCGCTGGGTGCTGCACGGCGGCAACATCCGCAGTGAAGTTGGCACCCCGATGGCCAACACCCTGGCAGCACTGCAGGCCAGTGCCGGGGCTTACACGCTGGAGACAGTCAGCCCGGCCGGTGAGCGGCGCTACCAGCGCATCAGCGCCATCCGCCGTGTCATTGCGCATGACCCGGCGTTGTCTGGCCTGATTGCTGCCGGGGCCGATGCCGCCACCCGTATCGTCTCGTTCACCGTCACTGAGGCCGGTTATTACCTGGACGCCGCCCACCAGCTGGACCTGAACTTTGCCGACCTGGCGGCGGACCTGGCCGCCACCAAAGCCGGCCATCCGCACCCACAAACGCCCACGATTTACGGCGCGCTCACCGCCATCCTGCGGGCGCGCAAAGCGGCCGGCGCCGGGCCGCTCACATTGCTCAACTGCGACAACCTGCGCCACAACGGCGACCGCGCCCGGGGTGGCCTGCTGCAGTTCATCACGCTGGCCGGTGACACCGACTTGCTGGCCTGGGTGCAGGCCCACACCACCAGCCCCAATGCGATGGTGGACCGCATCACCCCGCGCCCAACACCCGATGTCCGCGTACGGGTCACCGCCGCCACCGGTGTGGACGACCCGGCCGCGCTGATGGGCGAAAGTTTTATCCAGTGGGTGATTGAAGACCGGTTTGCCGCCGGCCGGCCAGATTGGCAGCAAGTGGGTGTGCAGTTGGTCAAATCAGTGGATGCGTATGAAGAAGCCAAGATCCGCCTGCTCAACGCACCGCACAGCTGCATTGCCTGGGCCGGCACCCTGCTGGGCCTGACTTACATCCATGAGGGCACCCAGCTGCCCGCCATCCGCAAAATGGCGTTTGATTACGCCACCGACGATGTGATCCCGGTGCTGGACACACCCGCCGCACCCAGCCCCATCGACCTGGCTGCCTACCGCGATGTGGTGCTGGACCGCTTTGGCAACGCAGCGATTGCCGACACCAACCAGCGTGTGGCGATGGACGGCTTCAGCAAGATCCCCGGCTTCATCGTGCCCACCATCCATGAGCGGCTGGCGCAGGGCGCCTCCATCCACAGTGTGGCGATGTTGCCCGCGCTGTTTCTGGCCTATCTGCAGCGCTGGCACCAGGGCCAGATTGCCTACACCTACCAAGACCAGGCCATGGACCCGGCCGTGGCCCACGCCATCTGCAGCGCCGCTGACCCGGTGGCCGCGTTTTGCGCTGATGTGCCGCTGTGGGGGCCGCTGGCCGGTGATGTGCGGCTGGTGGCGGCAGTGCAGGCCGCAGCCCTGCGGGTCGATCAATTCATCCAGGAGCATCAAGCGTGAGCACGTCCCCCTTGACCAACCCAAGCCCAGGCCGCCTGGCCGGCAAACACGCGCTACTGACCGGCGCCGGTGGTGGCATCGGCCTGGCGGTGGTGCTGGCCTACCTGGCGCAGGGCGCACGCTGCACCGTGGTGGACATGGCGCTGCAACCGTCCAGCATCTACACCGACGCGGTGGCGCCATTTGCCGGCCAGGTGCAGTACCTGGCCGCTGACATCACCCAAATGGCCGCAGTGGATGCGCTGATCAGCGCGGCTGAGGCGCAATTTGGCCCGCTGCACATCCTCTACAACAACGCCGCCATTTTTGACATGGCGCCGCTGCTGGATGCCACCGAGGCCAGCTACGACCGGGTGTTTGCGGTCAACGTCAAAGCCCTGTTCTTCACCATGCAAAAAGTGCTGGCGCGCATGGTGGCGCAGGGCACCCGCGGCGCAGTCATCAACATGGCCAGCCAGGCCGGCCGGCGCGGTGAGGCGCTGGTGGCCCACTACTGCGCCAGCAAGGCGGCAGTGATCAGCTACACCCAAAGCGCCGCGCTGGCCATGGCGCCGCACCACATCCGTGTCAACGCCATCTCACCCGGCGTGATCGACACGCCGATGTGGGCCCATGTGGACGCCCTGTTTGCCAAATACGAGCAATTGCCCATCGGCGAGAAAAAGCGCCAGGTGGGCAAGGCCGTGCCGCTGGGCTATATGGGCGCACCGGCTGACATTGCGGGCGCTGCGGTGTTTTTGGCCAGCGATGAAGCGGCGTACATCACCGCCCAGACGCTCAATGTGGACGGCGGAGCGGTGATGTCCTGAGCGCTTCGGGCGTGCCAGCAACTCGCGCCGCAAAATCGCACCATGACCACCACAGACCGCGCCCGCCCGCGCACCAGTCACCGCGCCCAGGCACTGCACCGCCAGCCCGAGCTGGAGCGCGACTTTGCCCGCAACCCCGCGCTGGGTTATGAGGCGCCAGAGGACGCCGGCCTGGTGCGCTGCCTGGCGCATGGCTACCCCACGCCGCTGGCGCGCTGGCACCACCATGACGAGTACGAGCTGCACCTGATCACCGCCACCTCGGGCAAGGCTTTTGTGGGCGACTGGATCGGCCCTTTCCAGCCCGGCCATCTGGTGCTGGTGGGGCCACGCCTGCCGCACAACTGGGTGTCGATGGACCTGGACGGCGCCAGCGTGGCGCAGCGCGATCTGGTGATCCAGTTTGCCCACGGCCCCATTGCCGCTGCCGCCCAGCACATCCCCGAGTTGGCGGATGCACTGCCGCTGCTGGAGCGGGCGCGCCACGGCATCGAGTTTTTTGGCCAGGCCGACAGCGCGCAGGCGCATTGGGGCCAGGTCAAGGCCAGCCGCGGCCTGCGGCGCTTTGCGGCGTTTTGTGATTTTTTGGCCGACCTGGCGCGCTGCACCGACTACCGCTTGTTGTCTGCCGTGCAGATGCAGGCGGTGGACGACGACGCGGAGCTGGAGCAGATCAACACAATAGTCAACCGCCTGATCGCCGATGTGTCGCAGCCCATGGTGGGGGCGGAAGTGGCGGCCGGCCTGGGCATGAGCGAGAGCCGGTTTTCACGCTTCTTTCGCCGCGCCACCGGCAATACCTTCACCGATTTTGTCAACCGGGTGCGCATCAACCGCGCCTGCCAGTTGCTGATGGACAGCAGCCAGCCGGTGGGCCAGATTTGCTACGACGTGGGCTTCAACAACCTGGCCAACTTCAACCGGCGATTTCTGGAAATCAAGGGCCTGACGCCGACCGAGTTCCGCCGCCAGGCCGAAAAACGCTTCAGCGGCGCGGTGGTTTGAACCACGGCCGCCTCACCCACCATGTATCTCGGCCTTGACCTCGGCACCTCTGAACTCAAAGCCCTGCTGCTGGACGACCAGCAGCAGATCGTTGCCAGTGTGGGCCAGCCACTGACCCTGCAACGGCCGCAGCCACTGTGGTGTGAGCAGCACCCGGCGGACTGGTGGGCAGCCTGTGACCGCGCGCTGCAACACCTGGCCGGCAGCCACCCGGCAGCAATGGCCAAAGTGCAAGCCATCGGCCTGTCGGGCCAGATGCATGGCGCAGTGCTGTTGGGCGCACAAGACCAGGTGTTGCGCCCGGCCATCTTGTGGAACGACGGCCGCAGCGCCGCTGAATGTGCCGAGCTGCAGCGCCGTGTACCCACGCTGCAGCAGATCACCGGCAACCTGGCCATGCCCGGTTTCACCGCGCCCAAACTGCTGTGGGTGGCGCAGCATGAACCCGCCGTGTTTGCGCAGATCAGCACCGTGCTGCTGCCCAAAGACTGGCTGCGCCTGCAGCTCACTGGTGAGCACATCAGCGAGATGAGCGACGCCGCCGGCACCCTGTGGCTGGACGTGGCCCAGCGCCGCTGGAGCGCACAGATGCTGGCCGCCTGCGGCCTGCGCGAAGCGCAAATGCCCCGCCTGGTGGAGGGCAGCGCGGTGGCCGGCCGCCTGCTGCCCGCACTGGCCCGGCGCTGGGGTTTGCCAGCCGGTGTCGTGCTGGCCGGTGGTGGGGGTGACAACGCCGCCAGCGCGGTGGGCATGGGCGTGGTGCAGGGGGGCCAAGGCTTTGTGTCGCTGGGCACCTCGGGCGTGATTTTTCTGGCCAGCACTGCCTTTCGGCCCAATCCGCCGCAGGCGGTGCATGCCTTCTGCCACGCACTGCCCGGCCGCTGGCACCAGATGAGCGTGATGCTCAGCGCGGCCAGCAGCCTGCGCTGGGCCACCCAGTTGCTGGGCCAGCCCGATGAAGCCAGCCTGCTGGCCCAGGTGGCTTTGTTGACGCCCACCCAGCGCGCAGCAGCGCCACTGTTTTTGCCCTACCTGGGCGGTGAGCGCACACCCCACAACAACCCGCAGGCCCAGGGTGTGTTTTTTGGGCTGAACGCCGACCACGGCGCTGCAGCGCTGGGTTATGCGGTGATCGAGGGTGTGGCCTTCGGTCTGCTGGACGGCTGGATGGCGCTGGGTGCTGCACCCGGCAGCGTGGCGGCCTTGTCCCTGGTGGGCGGTGGTGCGCGCAGCGCGCTGTGGGCCCAGTTGCTGGCCAGCGCGCTGGATGTGCCACTGCACACCCACCCCGGCAGCGAGGCCGGTGGCGCGCTGGGTGCGGCACGTCTGGCCTGGCTGGCCAGCTTGGGCGCGGTGGATGACGCGGCGCTGGCCGGTGTGTGCCCAGCGCCGCCGGTGGCGCAGCGCTTTGCACCCGATGCGGCAGAGCGGGCGCTGCTGCTGCCGCGGCATGCCAAGTTCCAGGCGCTGTACCGCGCCGTGGCGCCGTGTTTTGGCTGACTTGATGGGTTGACCATGCCCACCATCAGCCCACCCGTGCCCGCCGCCACCGCCGTGGCGGCCCTGTGGCGCAATGCCCAACTGCCGGCTGACGCGCTGGCCCAGCTGCAGCTGCTGGGTGATGGCAACGCCGCCGTGCTGCCCTCATCGTTTTGTGTGGCCACCGCCGCCCAAGCCAGCCTGGCGGCCGCAGCGCTGGCCGCTGCCGAGCTGTGGCAGGTGCGCCAACCCAACGCTGCACGCCTACCGGTGCAGCTGGACCGCACCCAGGCCACGCTGGGCTGTACCGGTTATTTCTCGATCGACGGCCATGTGCCACCGCTGTGGGACCCGCTCTCTGGCCTCTACCCCTGCGGTGCTGGTCTGCCGGGCGACAGCGCCGGCTGGGTGCGCGTCCACGCCAACTTTGCGCACCACCGCGACGGTGTGTTGCGTCTGCTGCACCTGCCAGAAGGCCCAGCCACCCCGCGTGAGGCTGTGGCCCAAGCCCTGCGCGGCTGGGCCGCCCTCGCCTTTGAGCAAGCCGCTGCAGATGCCGGTTTGGTGGTGGCCGCCCTGCGCAGCATGGCCGAGTGGGACGCCCACCCCCAAGCCGCCGCCGTGGCGGCCCAGCCGCTGGTGGCCATCGAACGGATGGACAGCATTGGGGCCGACGGCGCCGCCACGCCATCCGCGCTGCCACTGCTCTGGCCGCCCACCACGCCAGCCCA
This sequence comes from Betaproteobacteria bacterium, assembly GCA_043759535.1. Classification (GTDB taxonomy): domain Bacteria; phylum Pseudomonadota; class Gammaproteobacteria; order Burkholderiales; family Burkholderiaceae_C; genus Pseudaquabacterium. The sequence continues at coordinate 14,613 of JAYVLI010000054.1, forward strand.
AGCCCCGCTGCACGGCCTGCGCGTGCTGGACCTCACCCGCATCCTGGCTGGCCCGGTGGCCGGCCGTCTGCTGGCCAGTTTTGGCGCCGATGTGTTGCTGGTCAATGCGCCGCACCTGCCCAACATCGACGCCATTGCCGACACCAGCCGCGGCAAACGCTCCTGCCTGATCGACTTGCGCCACCAGGCTGACCGCGCCAGTTTTGATGCACTGATCGGCGGCTGCCAGGTGCTGCTGCAGGGTTACCGGCCCGGCGCACTGGCCGGCCATGGCTACAGCGCAGAAGCGCTGGCGCAGCGGCGGCCCGGCATCGTGGTGGCTGAGCTGTCCGCCTACGGCTGGACCGGTCCGTGGGCCGGCCGGCGGGGTTTTGACTCGCTGGTGCAAACGGCCACCGGCTTGAACTTGGCTGAGGCGGCCGCCGCCGGCAGCAGCACACCACAAGCCATGCCAGCGCAAATTTTGGACTACAGCGCCGGCCACCTGCTGGCGTTTGGCATCCAGGCCGCGCTGCTGCGCCAGGCGCAACAAGGTGGCAGTTGGCGGGTGCGCATCAGCCTGGCCGGTGTGGGGCTGTGGCTGCGCAGCCTGGGCCGGCAGCCGGGTGGCCTGGCGGCACAGCGGCCTGACATCACGCCGCTGCTGGAGGACAGCCCCAGCGGTTTTGGCCTCACCGGCAAGCCTGGCGTGTTGCGCGCCGTGCGCCCTGCCGCGTGGTTTCCCACCCTGCCGCTGCCCGGCCTGCTGCCGTCCATGCCACCGGGCAGCCACCCGCCAGTCTGGCAGGCGGTGGACCAGGCGCCAGACTGAGCCCCAGGCCGGCTGCTAACCTTGCGGCGACACGGCGCTTCATCCCGGCCCTCACCCACCAGCACCCCAGCCATGCGCATCCCCCAAAACACCTTCAAAGCCGCGCTGCAAGCCGGCACCCCACAAATTGGCCTGTGGGTGGGCCTGGCCGACGCCAATGCCGCCGAGGCCCTGGCTGGCACCGGTTATGACTGGTTGCTGCTGGACGCCGAGCACGCGCCCAATGACCCCAAAAGCATCCTGACCCAACTGCGGGCGGTGGCGCCGTATCCGGTGCAGCCGGTGGTGCGGCCTGTGGTGGGGGATGTGGCCCTGGTCAAGCAATACCTGGACGTGGGCGCCCAGACCCTGCTGATCCCGATGATCGACACGCCCGAGCATGCCGCGCTGATGGTGCAGGCCATGCGCTACGCGCCGGCCGGCATCCGCGGCATGGGCGCGGCGCTGGCACGCGCCTCACGCTGGAACCAGGTGCACAACTACCTGGCTGACGCCGACAGCCAGATGTGCCTGCTGGTGCAGGCCGAGACCCGGCTGGCGGTGCAAAACCTGCGGCAAATTGCCGAGACCGAAGGCGTGGACGGTGTGTTTTTTGGCCCGGCTGATTTGTCCGCCTCGATGGGCTACCCCGGTCAGCCCGGCCACCCCGAGGTGGTCAAGGCCATGCTGGACGGCATTGCCACCGTGCGCGCCGCTGGCAAAGCACCCGGCATCCTGATCACCGACCCGGCCCAGGCCCAGCGCTACCTGGACGCCGGCGCGCTGTTTGTGGCCGTGGGGGTGGACGCCCTGCTGCTGGTGGCCGCCGCCACCGGCCTGCGTCAGCGCTTCAAGCCGGCAGCCGAGCGGCAGCGCCCTGCCGGCTCCCCGCAGCAGGGCTGCTGAGCGTCAACCCGCTGCCGCCACCATGCTGCCCGCCCCGCTGCGCCCTGACGAAGCTGGCAGCCTGCAGGCGCTGCAGGCCTTGCAGGTGCTGGACAGTGCGCCTGAGCCCGAGTTTGATGCGCTGGTGCGGGCTGCGTCACTGCTGTGCGGTGTGCCGATTGCGCTGCTCAGCCTGATCGATGCCCAGCGCCAGTGGTTCAAGGCCAATCTGGGTTTGCCCGGCATCACAGAGACACCGCGTGACCTGGCGTTTTGCGCCCATGCCGTGCTGGGCAGTGACGTGTTTGAGGTGCCAGACGCCACCCTGGACGCCCGCTTTGTGGACAACCCACTGGTCGCCGACCGGCCTGACATTCGCTTTTATGCCGGTGCCCCCATCCAACTGAGCAGCGGCCACCTGGTGGGCACGCTGTGCCTGATTGACCACAGCCCACACAAACTCACCGAGGCCCAGCGCGAGGCGCTGCGCTGCCTTGCCCAGGTGGCCGCCCATGCGCTGGAAGGCCGCCGTGCCATGCAGCAGGCCGCACAGGTCCACCGCGAGCGCGAGCACACCCTGGGTGCGCTGGCCCGCAGCGAAGACCGCTTGCGCAGCCTCTACCAAGCCACGCCCGCGCTGCTGCATGCCATTGACATGGACGGCCGCCTGGTGATGGTCAGCGACGCCTGGCTGGCGCGCCTGGGCTACGCGCGGGACGAGGTGCTGGGGCGGCACTCGGTTGAATTCTTGACACCCGCGTCGCGCGCGTTTGCGCTGGAGGTGGGTTTGCCCGGCCTGCGCGCCAAAGGCTGGCATAACGACCTCGACATCCAACTCGTCAGCCGGGCCGGTGAGCTGATTGATGTGCTGCTGTCGGCCATTGTTGAAAAAGACGCGACAGGCAAACCGGTGCGCATCGTGGCCGGCCTGCAAGACGTGACCTTGCGCCGCCGTGCCGAGCGGGCACTGGGCGAAGAACGCCAGCGCTTGCACAACATCATTGAAAGCACCGACGCCGGCACCTGGGAGTGGCAGGTGCAGACCGGTGCTGCGCGCTTCAACGAGCGCTGGGCGCAGATGATCGGCCACACCTTGGCCGACCTGGCCCCCTTGACCGCCCAGACCTGGATCGACCACCTGCACCCGGACGACACACCGGCCTGTCAACGCTTGCTGGCTGACCACTTTGCCGGCCACAGCGCGCGTTACGAAGCCGAGTTCCGCATGGGCCACCAGGCGGGGCATTGGGTGTGGATGTTGGCGCGTGGCCGGGTGATGAGTTGGACCGCTGACGGCCAACCCGAATGGATGTTTGGCACCCACCAAGACATCACGGCACGCAAACAGCAAGAGCAGGCGTTGCGCAAGAGTGAGGATTTTCTCGACCGCACTGGCCGCTTGGCCGGTGTGGGTGGCTGGGAGCTGGACATCGCCTCCAGCCAGCTCACCTGGTCGGCCGAAACCCGCCGCATCCACCGCGTGGCAGCGGATTTCCAACCGGTGCTGGCCGGTGCGATTGCGTTTTACGCCCCCGAGGCCCGCCCGGTGATCCAGGCCGCAGTCGAGCTTGGCTTGAAGGCGGGTACACCTTGGGACATGGAGCTGCCGCTCATTCCGGCCGATGGGCACCGCATCTGGGTGCGCGCGGTGGGCGCGGTGGAGTTTGCCGACGGCAAACCGGTGCGGCTGGTCGGCGCCTTCCAGGACATCACCCAGCGCAAGCAGTTGGCACACCAGCTGACCAACAGCGAGCGCTTCTTGCGCCAGGTGATGGCGGCGTCGCCCCTGGGCATGTTTGTGGCTGAGGCCAGCGGCCGCTGCCAGTTCACCAACCCGACCTGGCAGCGCATTGCGGGCATGGCCGCCGATGCCAGCCTGGGCTTTGGCTGGCACCTGGCCACCCACCCACAAGACCGCCAGCGGGTGATTGCCGAGTGGCAACAAGCCATTGCCAGCGGCAAGGCCCAGTCCAGTGAGCACCGCTACCAGCGGCCAGACGGCAGTGTGGTCTGGGTGGCGGTGCATATCGCGCCGATAGGACATGACCGCCAAGACGCCGCCGGTGCCGGCAATGGCCAGCTTGAACACGGCCACGGTGATGGCAACAGCCCTGGCGGCTACCACGCCGGGGTGGTGGGCACGGTCGAAGACATCACCCAAAAACGCCTGCTCGACCAGGCCCTGGCCCACAAGACCGCCGAGCTGGCGCGCTCCAACCAGGACCTGGAGCGCTTTGCCTACGTGGCTTCACACGACCTGCAAGAGCCACTGCGCATGGTCACCAGTTACGGCCAGTTGCTGGTGCGCCGGCACCAAGCCGGGCTGAACGCCGAGGCGCAGGAGTTTTTGCAGTTCATGGTGGACGGTGGCCAGCGTGCGCAGGCCTTGATCCGTGACTTGCTGAGCCTGGCCCGTATCGACAGCCAGCCGCTGCCATGGCAAGCGGTCACGCTGGACACGGTGCTGGCCGATGCGCTGCAGCAGTTGCGGCTGCAAGTGCAAGAGGCCGGTGCCATCATCACCCATGCAGCCCTGCCCACGGTCATGGCCGACGCCCGCCAGATGGGCCAGTTACTCGGCAACCTCATCAGCAACGCGTTGAAGTTCCGCGCGGCGGCCACCGCCCCCGCCATCCACCTGGCCGCCACACGGCAAGCCGGCGGTTGGCGCATCAGCGTGCGCGACAATGGTGTGGGCATTGAGCCAAAATATTTCGACAGGATTTTTGTGATGTTCCAGCGTTTGCACCTGCGCTCTGAACACGATGGCACCGGCATCGGCCTGGCCATTTGCAAACGGGTGGTTGAGCGCCACGGCGGGCGCATCGGAGTCGAATCCGAGCCTGGCTGCGGGTCCACCTTCTGGTTCACCTTGCCTGATCACAACAGCCCCTTGATGCCTCCCCAACCCGAGCCAACGCCGGTTGCCTGAATGGACATCCTGCTGGTCGAAGACAACCCGGCCGACATGCGGCTGGTGCAAGAGGCGCTGGTGGAGGGCGACGTGCCGGCCCAGTTGCACTGGGCCGGCAGCGGTGAGGCAGCGCTGGGCTTTTTGCGCCACACCGGTGAGCACGCCGGCCAACCCACCCCCGACCTGGTGCTGCTGGACCTGAACCTGCCCGGGCTGCTGGGCCATGAGGTGTTGGCCGAGATCAAGCGCGACCCGGCGCTGCTCAGCATCCCGGTGGTGGTGCTGACCTCCTCATCCACCCGCAAAGATGTGTTGGCGGCTTACGCCGCCCATGCCAACGCCTACATGGTCAAGCCGGACAACTACACGCAATTCCTGGCACTTGTGGGCGCATTGCGGGCGTACTGGCTGACCTCGGTGCTGCTGCCCAGCCGGGTTGCCTAACAGACACTTGTCGTAGGCTATCACCATGACCGTATTCAACAACGTCCTGCTGATCGAGGACAACCCTGGTGACACCCGGCTGGTGATGGCCTACCTGCAAGAGCGCTTTGGCAGCGATTGCACCGTGCGCGGCGCCAGCACCCTGGCCACTGGCCTGGCATCGCTGCGCGCCGCGCCGGCCGACATCGTGCTGCTGGATCTGGGTTTGCCCGACAGCACCGGGTTGGACACGTTTTTTGCTGTCAGCGCGGTGGCGCCCAACACACCCGTGGTCATCCTGACCGGTGACGATGATGAAGAGGCGGCGCTGGATGCGCTGCGTGTGGGCGCCGAAGACTACCTGGCCAAACGCCAGGCCGACAGCGTGACGCTGATCCGGACCATGCGCCATGCGGTGCAGCGCCGCAAGTTGTCAGACCGCCTGCGCGACAGCGAGGCGCGCTACCGCGCCATCGTCGAAACGGCGGAAGAAGGCATCGTGCAGGTTGATGCCCAGGCCACCATCCGCTTTGCCAATGCCCGGCTGGCCCAGATGCTGGGCGAAACCTCCGGCAGCCCGCTGGTGCTGGTGGGCAGCCCGCTGCTCGACTGGGTGGCGGCGGAGCACCTGCCAACACTGGTCAGCCTGCTGGCCACCCTGCCAGGCACCCGCAGCAGCGCTGAATTGCGGCTGCGGCGGGGCGCCAGCGGCTCGACCTGGGCGGTGGTGGCGGCAGGCAGCTTGGCGGCACCGCCCGGCCAGACGCCCGAGGTGGTGCTGATGCTGACCGACATCAGCGGCCGCAAACTGGCCGAAGAAGAACTGATGGCGCTCAAAGCCGACCTGGAAGCCCGCGTGGCCGAGCGCACCACCCAATTGCAGGCGCTGAATGCGGACCTGGAGGCCTTCAACTACACCGTGGCCCATGATTTGCGGACACCACTGAACGGCATCCTGGGCTTTGCCGCCCTGATGCGCATGGACACGCAAAACGCTTTGCAAGCGCCGCAAGTCCAGCGGCTGCAAGTCATTGAACACAGCGCCCAAAACATGGACGGGTTGATCGGCAGCTTGCTGGGGCTGGCCAGGCTGGGGCGCCAAGACTTGCAGCCCCAGCCACTGGATGTGTCTGCCATGGCACAGGCTGTGGCCGACCACTTGCAGGTGACCACGCCCCAGCGCGCAGTGCGCTGGCAGATCGCTCCCGGACTGACCGGCACTGGCGACCCGGCGCTGGTGACCAACCTGCTGAGCAATCTGCTGCACAACGCCTGGAAATACAGCGCCAGGGCCGGGCTTGCCACCATCCAGTTTGGGGCGCTGCCTGGCCAACAGCCCAGTCAACCGGTGTTTTTTGTGCAAGACAACGGCATTGGCTTTGACATGGCCCATGCCGGCAAATTGTTTGCACCGTTCCAGCGGCTGCCATCGGCCAACGGTTTTGCTGGCAACGGCATTGGGCTGGCCGCCGTGCAACGCATCGTTGACCGCCATGGCGGCCGCATTTGGGCCACCAGCCAACCGGGTGCGGGTGCGACCTTCTTCTTCACGCTTGGCGCTGGCCCAGCCTTGGCCGGATCAAGCTGAGGGCCGGCTGGCCGGCTGCCGCATTGCACACACACACCATGGACGCTGCCTCCTATCTGCTGCTGGTTGAAGACAACCCCGGTGACGCCCGGCTGACCCAGGCGCTGCTGGCAGACGTCAGTGACCGCGTCATGCCAGCGCTGCGCTGGGTGCAAAGCACCGATGCCGCCATCCAGACCCTGGCCTGCACGCCAGGCTGCAGTGCCGTTCTGCTGGACCTGGGCCTGCCGGGCAGCCAGGGCATTGACGCCCTGCAGGCCCTCAAACCGCATGCCACGCTGTGCCCCATCATCGTGCTGACCAGCGACGACACCGAGTCTGTGGGCCTGGCAGCGGTGGCCGCTGGCGCGCAAGATTTTTTGGTCAAAGGCACATTTGACGGCGGTTTGCTGCTGCGCTGTATCGCCTTTGCGGCCCAGCGCAAGCGCATGGAGCTGGTCTTGCTGCAGCGCTCTCTGCATGACGACCTGACCGGCCTGCCGCGGCGCGCACTGCTGCTGGACCGGCTGCAAGAGGCCCTGCTGCGTTGCGCCCGTGAAGGCAGCGCCGGCGCCTTGCTGTTTGTCGATCTCGACCATTTCAAACAGATCAACGACCAGCATGGCCATGCCGGCGGTGACGCTGCGCTGCGCTGGGTGGCCGACCGGCTGAGCGCAGCGCTGCGCGCCAGCGACACGGTGGCGCGCATCGGCGGTGATGAATTTGTGGTGCTGCTGCCCAACGTGGCCCGGGCCGACGACGCGCTGGCGGTGGGCCACAAACTGCTGGCGGCGGTGGCCCAGGGCTGGCGGCATGCTGGCCAGCCGGTGGCGCTGTCCAGCAGTGTGGGGGTGGCGCACTTTGGCAGCAACGGCGAAAGCGCCGATCAACTGATGCACCGGGCCGACCTGGCCATGTATGCCGCCAAAGCGGCCGGCCGGGGGCGGCTTGGCGTGTTGTGACGCCGGGCCAGGCCGCCAGCGCCGCCTTATCGCGCGACCGCTGGGCCGGCAGCGCGGCGGCGCAGCGCCTGTTGCAGCACAGTACTGACCAGCAGCTCCAGATCAACCGGCTTGGCCAGGTGGGCCACCATGCCGGCGGCCAGGCAAAGGGCTTTTTCGTCGGGCAGGGCGTCGGCAGTCTGGCCGATCACCGGCATGTCGGGCACCCGGGCCAGAATCAGCCTGGCCGCTTCCAGCCCACCCATCACCGGCATCTGCAGGTCCATCAGCACCAGGTCAATGGTGCGGGCGGCATCGGCCAGCACCCGGTCCAGCGCCAGTTGGCCGTTTTCAGCCAGGTCCACCGTGGCGCCCTCCATCGTCAGGGCTGATTCCAGCACCACCTGGTTGACCGGGTTGTCCTCGGCCACCAGGATGTGCAGGCCACGCAGCCGCTGCTCCTCACCGGTCCAGCGGCCGGCGCTGGCCGGGTTGGCGGCGGCCAGGCTGGCCACACGCAGTGGCAGCCGCAGCATGAAAGTGCTGCCCTGGCCCCAGGTGGACTGCACCTGTAACACACCACCCATCAACTGGGCCAGGCGCTGGCTGATCGACAAGCCCAGGCCGGTGCCGCCGTAGCGCCGGGTGGTGGATGAATCGGCTTGCTGGAAGGGCTCAAACAGGCGTTCCAGCTGGGCCTGCTGCATGCCCAGGCCGGTGTCGGCCACATGCAGGCACAGGTCACCCACGCCCACATCCACCCACACCCGCACCGCCACCTGGCCCTGCCCGGTGAACTTGATGGCGTTGGTCAACAAGTTCAGCAGAATTTGGCGCAGGCGCAGCGGGTCACCCAGGCAAGCGGCAGGCACCTCGGGCGCCACCAGCACGCTCAAGTGCAGGCCTTTGGCCAGGGCGGTTTCACGCACCACGTCCAGCGCGCTGTCGGCCAGGGCGCGCAGGTCAACCGGCACCACTTCAACCTCCAGCCGGTTGGCGTCAATCTTGGAGAAGTCCAGGATGTCATTGATGATGGCCAACTGCAGTTGTGAGGCTTGCAGCACCCGGGTGAACGCGTCGCGTGTAGCCGGCACCGTGCTGGTGGCCCAGCCCACTTGCGCCAGGCCCATGATGGCGTTGAGCGGGGTGCGGATCTCATGGCTCATGTTGGCCAAAAACTCACTGCGCAGGCGGGTCAGCTCGCGCGCTTCGGTGAGCGCGTTTTCACGTGCTTGCTCATAGGCCATGCGCTCGGAGATGTTGCGCACCACCACCACAAAATCAGCCATGTCCAGCGCCACCACCCGGGCCTCAAAACTGGCCTGGCCGGTGGGCAGGGCCAGGCTGTAGTGCAGCTCGGCCGGCACACCGCCCACAGTCACCTTGGTCATGGCCTTGTCCAGCGCGGCCACCACGTCAGGTGGCATCACGGCCTGCATGCGCTGGCCCAAGAACTGCGCCGGCGCGCTGTACAGATCATTTTGCCGGCCGGCCCGGTAGTCCAGGATGGTGCCGTCACGGGCGATGCGGAAATACAGGTCAGGCAGGGCCTGAAAGATGCTGTTGAACTCGGCCGTGCGCAGCGCCACCCGCCGCTCCAGTTGGTTGGCATGGTCACGCAGGGTGCGCTCATGCTGGCGCCGCAGCGAGATGTCAACGTAGGACGTGAGCACAAAGTGCAGGCCGGCAATCTCCACCGGCACGGCGCTGAAGGCAATGTCCATCATGTGGCCGTCAGCGCGCCGCATGCGTGCGTCCAGGCCAGGCACCGCTGCGCCCTGGTGCAGCGTCTGTGTCACTTGCTGGCGCTGCGCCGGGTCATGCCACAAGGCCAGTTCGGCGCCGGTTTTGCCCATGGCGGCCTGGCGGGTCAGGCCGAACAGGGTAAGCCAGGCCTCGTTGATATCCACGGTGCGGCCGTCTTCGGGCCGGGCCAGCGTCATGGCCACCGGGCTGACGCGGAACACGGCGGTGGCCCGCGCCTCACTGGCCCGCAACTGGGCCTCGGCCCGGCTGCGGGCAGCGTCTGACTCAATGGCCTCTAGGGCAATGCCCACCTGGTCGGCCAGCCGTTCCAGCAGTTGCAGTTCGTCGGCGTCAAAAAAATTGACCACCTCCGAATACACACTGAGCACCGCCACCACCACCCCGCGGTTGCGGATGGGAAACGCCGCCGAGGCGCGGAACTGGTAGGCCAGCGCGGCGGCATGCCAGGGCCGCAGCGCCGGGTCATCGGCCAGGTTGTTGGCGGACGCGGTGCGCTGCTCACGGTAGGCCACCCCGGTGGGGCATTGGCCCAACGGGCCGTCCAGCACGCTGATCTGCAGCGCGGCCAGGTCAACCGGCCCCACACCGGCCCGCACCAGTGGCAGCACACGCCCACTGTTGGACTCCAGCTCACCGATCCAGGCCATGCGCAGGCCGCCCTCGTCGGTGACGATCTGGCACACCGCCGCCAGCAGTGCCAGGGGGTCACGGGTATTGCCCATGCGCTGGGCCACGGCCAGCAGCACCCGGTACAGCCGGTTCAGGCGCTGCAGCCGGTCTTGCGCCGCGTGCTGCTGGGTCACATCACGGGCAATGCCCAACACGCCCACGGTGCGGCCTTGCGCGTCACGCATCGGTGTCTTGACGGTCTGGTACAGGCCGGGCGACCGCTGCGTCTTGAACTGCAGCCAGTCGGTGCTGGTGTGATCTTGGCCGCTGGCCACCACTGCCGCGTCACTGGCGGTAAACATGGCGGCCTGCAACGGGTCCAGGATGCCGCTGTCCAGCTTGCCGATGACTTGCCCTGCGACCACGCCCAGCAACTGCTCAAAAGGCTTGTTGCAGGCCAGATAGCGGCCGTCCAGGTCCTTGAGCCAAACCGTGTCGGGCAGGGCGTCCAGCAGGGTGTGCAGGCGCTGGCGTTGCTCTTGCAGCTGTGCCGTGCGGTGGGCCACAGCGCGCCGCAGCGCCAGGCCCCAGACCAGTGCCAAGACCGCCAGCGTCGCTGCCGCAGCCAGCCCGGCCAGCAGCCAGCGGGCCACGGCGCCATCCTGCGGATGGACCAACACGGCCGGCAACACGGGCTGGGCCTGGACAACACCAGACGCCAACCCACAGGCCAGACCCAGCAACAGCACGCAGCGCAGGATGATCACACCTGAGTGTCACACCGTGCCGGCCTGCGGTGGCCGCTGTTCACAGGTCAATGCCAGGCTTGGTCAAAAAACGCCGGCAGGGCCAGGCCCAATTGGCGCAGATACGCCTGCCGGTCAAAACTGGGTGGGTCAGCGCGGACATCACCGTCCTCGGTGGGAATGGCGGTGCTGGGCGGGTCCATGAAGGCAAAGTGCCACGCATTGGGCACGCCCTGGCGCTGCACCCCAGGCAGGTTGGCGGTGATCCAGTCGGCATGGAAGCGTGGCACCAAATAGCGGTCTTGCTCGGCCACCACCACCAGGGCCGGCAACCGCACTGCGGCCAATGACGCGGCGCTGAACACCGCACCCAAAGGCGACAAGGCCACCACTGCGCGCACCCGGGCATCGCGCAGCTTGGGCAGCGCTGGGTTGGTGGGCGGGTTGGGCCATGCCTTGGCGGACGGGCTGCCCGCCAGGGCACGTGCGCCCAGGCCGCAAAAAATCGGGTCCAGTGCGGCTTGGGCGGTGCAATGGCTGGCCAGGCGCTGCAGATCAGGCGCAGCACCGGCCAGTGCCAGCACGGTGTAACCACCGGCCGAATGGCCTAACGCGCCAATGCGCGGGCCCTGCGCATCATGGGGGATGCGGCCGGCCCATTCGGGGTCACGCAGCAAGGCGTCCAGCACCAACGAGGCCTGGCGTGGCCGCTCGTCAAAATATTGCGCATGGGCATTGAACAGCAGCGACCGGTCTTGCCAGTTGTCCCCCGGGTGGCGCAGTGCCGCCACCAGGTACCCCGCACGGGCCAGCGCCAAGGCCAACTGGCTGTGGCCCAGCTCACTGCCACCCGTGCCGTGGCTCAGCAGGATCAAGCCTTTGACCTGGGCCTCAGGCGCTGCCTGCATGGCCACCTGCAGCGTGAACGGTCCCAAGACCAGGGTGGACTCGGGTGCGCTGGTGGGGTAGTACAGCGCCACGGGAATGGGCGGTGCGCTGGGCGTAGAACCCAGCCTGGCGCCCTGCGCAAGATCCTGCGCAACACCAGGCACGCTGGTCATGCGCAAACCCGCGTGCAAGCTGGCTTTTTGGGCCAGCACAGGCAGGGTCAAGCTGCTGGCCAGCACCAAGGCCAGGGCCAGGGCCGGCCACCAGCCGGTGGGGCGGCGGTGCGGCATGTTGGGGACGATGGCGTTGGACATTTGGGCAACTCCGCGGTGGGGAAGTGCCCGGATTCTTGGTGCCCGTTGCCCTGCGCGGCTGCCACCTGCGACGGCCTGCGCCTGCGGGTCGCCAAACGCGGTTGCAGCGGTGTGGCCAGCACCGCAGAGTGCCGGCCACGCTCCTAGACCTCAGTCACTGCCCGTGTCCAGCACCAGCCGGCCCAGCGCCACATCGGTCAGGCGCTGCGGCTGCAACACCTCGATGCGGCCGTGGCTGGCACCCAAGATGCCCAGGCCTTGCAACTGGCGCAGCGTGCCGTTGATGCGCTGGCGGCTGGCGCACAGCAGGCTGGCCAGGTCGCCTTGGGTCAGGGTCAGCTCAATCTGCTGGGGCTCACCGTGGCTGCTGGTGTGACGGCCAGTGTGGCCGGGCGTGTCCACCACCATCGGCTGGCCAAACTGGCGCACCAGGCGCTGCAGTTGCAAGGCCACACGTTGCGACAAGGCCAGGGTCTGCACCTCTTCCAGCCGGCGGAACATGTGGCGCAGGCGCTTGCAGTCCAGCATCAACAGCGCGGCACGCAGCTCAGGCTGCTGCTGCACCAGCTGCTGCAGGGCGCTGCGGTCGACCAGCAGCACGGTGCTGTGGGCCTGCGCCACGATGTCCAAATCCACCGCGCTGCCGTCAATCAGGGCCACGTCGCCGTACCAGTCACCGGGGCCCAGCAGGTCCAGCGTGAAGGGCTTGCCGTCCCGGCCCCGGGTGGCCAGGCCCAGCGCACCACCGGCCACGCCCACCCAATCGGTGGCCACGCTGCCGCGGCGCAACAAGGTGGCGCCGCGGCGCACGCGTTGCACCCGGGCACGCGCCAGGATGGCCTGGCGCAGGCCCAGCGACAAACCGGCAAACCAGACGCCAGATTCCACCTGCCGCACCTCCGCCGGGCGCAGCGCGTCCAGCGGCAGGACGCCTTGGGCCAACGGCAGTGGCGGGCGGCTGACCTGGCTGACCAGGCTGGCGTGCTGCGGTGGGCGCAGCAGCGGGCGGGTGCTTGTTGGGGCGACCCTCATGTCAGCGCCGCCCGGCCGCCCGAAGGCGATGACGCGCCCCCTCGGGGGGCAGCAAATGCAAAACGCGCGGGGGCCATGTCAGACCACCTCAAACAAGCCTGCAGCACCCTGGCCGCCGCCAATGCACATGGTCACCACCACGTACTTGGCGCCACGGCGCTTGCCCTCAATCAGCGCATGGCCGGTCAGGCGGGCGCCACTCACACCGTAAGGGTGGCCCACGGCAATGGCGCCGCCGTTGACGTTGAGCAATTCATCGGGGATGCCCAGCGTGTCGCGGCTGTAAATCACCTGACAGGCAAAGGCCTCGTTCAGCTCCCACAGGCCGATGTCCTTGACCTTGAGGCCGGCGCGCTGCAGCAGCCGCGGCACCGCAAACACCGGGCCGATGCCCATTTCGTCCGGCTCACAACCGGCGATGGCAAAGCCGCGAAAGATGCCCAGCGGCTGGATGCCCCGCTGCTCGGCCAGCTTGCCGTTCATCAACACGCAGGCCGACGCACCATCACTGAACTGGCTGGCATTGCCTGCGGTGACGATGCCACCCGGCAAGGCCGAGCGCAGGCCGCTCACCGCCTCCAGCGTGGTGTCGCCCCGGATGCCTTCATCGCTGTTGATGGTCACCTCTTTGCGCGTCAGCCGGCCGGTGGCTTTGTCCACCACGCCCATCACCGTGGTCATGGGCACGATCTCGTCATTGAACTTGCCCGCTTGCTGGGCGGCAAACGCCCGCTGCTGGCTGCGCACGCCGTATTCGTCTTGCGCCAGCTTGGGGATGTTGTAGCGCTTGATCACCTGCTCGGCGGTTTGCAACATGTTCCAGTACAGCTCGGGCTTGTGCTCGGCCAACCACGGGTCCACCCGCATGTGCTTGTTGGACTCGTTTTGCACACAGCTGATGCTCTCCACCCCGCCGGCCACCAGTACCGGGCAACCTCCGGTCATGATGCGTTGGGCTGCCAGCGCAATGCTTTGCAGGCCGCTGGAGCAAAAGCGGTTGATGGTGAGGCCGCCGGTGGTGACAGGCAGGCCAGCGCGCAGCGCGATGGCCCGGGCGATGTTGCCGCCGGTGGTGCCCTCACCAAAGGTGCCGCCCATGATCACGTCTTCCACTTCGGCCGGGTCAATGCCGGCCCGGGCCACGGCGTGCTGCACGGCATGGCCGCCCAGCGTGGCGCCGTAGGTCATGTTGAAAGCACCCTTCCAGCTCTTGGCCAGGCCGGTGCGGGCGGTAGAGACAATCACTGCGTCGATCATTTTTTGAGTCCTCGGGATCAGTTGAATGTCTTGCCGTCGTCGGCCAGTTTGACCAGATAAGGCGCCGGCTGCCAGGACGCATCGGCACCCGGCTCGGCGGCAAACCGGCGCAGCGCCCGCACCACGTTGGGCAGGCCAATGATGTCGGCCTGCAGCATCGGCCCGCCCCGGTGCAGCGGGAAGCCGTAGCCATTGAGGTAGGCGATGTCGATGTCTGACGCGCGCGCGGCAATGCCCTCGTCCAGGATGCGGGCGCCCTCGTTGACCAGCGCAAAGATGCAGCGCTCGACCACCTCGTCGTCCGTGATCTTGCGCGGCGTGATGGCGTTGGCCGTGCGGTAGTCGGTGATCATTTTCTCGGTCAGCGCGTCGGGGATCGGATCCCGCTTGCCGGCCTCGTAGCGGTAGTAACCGGCGCCGGTCTTCTGGCCGAACCGGCCCACCTCGCACAGCAGGTCGGGCACGCTGGGCTTGAGGGGCAC
>JAYVLI010000055.1:0-14456 GCA_043759535.1 Betaproteobacteria bacterium
TGGTCGCACCCAAACGCGTTCGGACTTAAAACATGGCGTTTCCAGGCGGGCAGGATGGCGGCTGGTTCGGCACACAACAGGGCGGCAGGGCTGGCATCAGAATGAGAAAAAGCGCAACAAACGACGATGTACTGTCGACCCGCGAGGCGGCTGAACGCCTTGGCGTCGCGTTGCGCACGGTGCAACTCTGGGTCGAGGGCGGTGTTTTGCCGGCCTGGAAGACAGCCGGCGGACACCGGCGCATATCTCGGCTTGCCGTTGAACGCCTGATCGACGAGCGCACGACGGCCTTGTCGGGTACCTCGCCCCTGCCGGTGCTGCCGGCGCAGGCAACACCGGCAATCGACGGGCGGCTGCAGGTCATGGTCGTCGAGGACGAGCCCGAACTGCTGCGCTTGTTCTCGCTGGTGATCGGTGGCTGGGATTTGCCGCTGAACCTGACCGCGGCTGGCAACGGCTTCGAGGCGCTGCTGTTGATGGGGCAGCACTGCCCGGACCTGCTGGTCACCGACCTCAACATGCCCGGCATGGACGGGTTCAAGATGATCGCGTCGCTGCGCGGTGTCAGCCCGGCGTTCGACGGCATGGAGATAGTTGTCGTGACCGCGTTGTCGGCCGAGGAAATCGAAAGCCGTGGGGGGTTGCCGGACGGTGTCAGGGTGTTTCACAAGCCTGTCCCCTTCGACGAGATCGAGACCCTGGTGCGGGCCCGAATCGACACCCTGGCGGTGACGCGCGGCGTGTAAAGCCTCACGCATTCGCCGCTGGGCGCAAGTTGCGCGGCGATGACAATGGTTTTCATGCCTTCCCGCCGGCCCGTCGGGCTTCCGCCATGAAACGTGTACTGATCGTCGAAGACCAGGCTGATATCCGCAAATTGATCCGGATGACGCTGGAGTTCGAGCCCTACGAGATTTTTGAGGCAGCCGATGGCGCCGAGGGTTTGCGCAAGGCAGTCGAGGTCGTACCCGATTTAATGCTGCTCGATGTGATGATGCCGGGCGATTTGGACGGCTTGCAGGTGTGTTCCCAGGTGCGCGCCAACCCGGCCTTGCAAGGCACGCGGGTGGTGCTGCTGACCGCGCGCGGCCAGGTCAAGGACCGCGACGCCGGCCAGCATGCCGGCGCCGACGACTACCTGATCAAGCCCTTCAGCCCGCTGCAACTGATCGAGACGATCGAGCGACTGATGCCGGAAGTCTGAGCCCGGCCGAGACCTACACCGCTTGGACGGTTGTGCCGGCACATCTGCCTTCGGTGGCGATGACATAATCTTTCCATCTTCTCTACGGAGCAACGTTTTGGACGCCAGTCACCCTCGGTGACCGTCCGCTCCAGGCTGGTTCTGGGGTGAGGCGGTCTGCAGTTCCCCCCCCTTGGATACCACCGCCGGCCACCCGCCCAGGGTCGCCGCAAAGCGCTGGAGAAGCGCGCAAACTGAGCGCGTCGGAGAAACGGATGCTCAATGTGTTCACGCTGGCCCAAGGCCGGCTGGTACAGCAGGAGATCACAAGCCCTGACATGCTGACCGGTGTGCAGCCGGTGTGGGTTGATCTTGAGTCGCCGATGGCGATAGAAAAGGGCTGGATCGCGGCCCATTTCGGGCTGACGATCCCCGACAACATCGTCGATGACGACCTCGAAGAGTCAGCCCGTTTTTATGAAGAGGACAACGGCGAGCTGCACATCCGGTCCGACTTCCTGATAGACGACGACGTGACGCCGCGCAACGTTCGGGTGGCGTTCATCCTCAAAGACAACGTGCTGTTTTCGGTGCACGCCGAGGACCTGCCGGTGTTTCGCCTGCTGCGGTTGCGCGCGCGCCGCGTGCCGGCCCTGATCGGCGATGCCAAGGACGTGCTGCTCAAGCTGTACGACGCCGACGCCGAATATTCGGCCGATGCGCTGGAAGGCATCTACGACAGCCTCGAGAAAGTCAGCGCCCGGGTGCTCAAGCAAGATGTCGACGACCAGGCAGCAGGCGCCGCGCTGGGGGCGATTGCCAAGGAAGAAGACCTGAACGGCCGAATCCGCCGCAACGTGATGGACACCCGGCGGGCGGTGAGCTTCATGATGCGCAGCCGCATGTTGAATGCCGAGCAGTTTGAGGAAGCGCGGCAGATTCTGCGTGACATCGATTCACTCGATTCGCACACCGCGTTTGTGTTCGACAAGATCAACTTTTTGATGGACGCCACGGTGGGCTTCATCAACATCAACCAGAACAAGGTGATCAAGATTTTCTCGGTGGCCAGCGTGGCGCTGCTGCCGCCCACCTTGATTGCCAGCATCTACGGCATGAACTTCAAGCGCATGCCCGAGCTGGACCAGCCTTGGGGCTACCCATTTGCCTTGGCGCTGATGGTGGCGTCGGTGGCGGCACCCTTCATCTACTTCCGTCGCAAGGGCTGGTTGCGCTGAGTTTGCTGCCCGCTCTGGCGGGCATTTTTTTGTTTGTCAGATGTTTGTCCGCTGTTTGCCCGCCTGTTGCCGGCATCACCACCGACCGCCAGTTTCTACACTGCCTCTACATGTCCACTGCACACCACCGTTTCTGGCCGTCCACTGCGTGCTTGCTGGCGCTGTTGCTGGGCATGGCCGCCCCGGTGCAGGCGCAGTTTGCGATGGTGCCATCACCCTTGCCGGCAGCACCGGCGCCCAGTGAGGCCGATACCGACCAGGCCTACAAACAAGACGGCGCCAAGCACTTGTACGCCAGCTATCCGATGCGCATTTACAAGGGCAAAATGCCGCCCCTGTTGTATGGCGTGGCCATTGTCGAGACGGATGTGGACGAAGAGGGCAAGGTGCTGGATGTGCGCATGCGCCGCCCACCTGCCGCACCCGAGGTGGGGCCGTGGATCTTGCAGATGATCCGCAAAGCGGGGCCGTTTCCACCACCGGTCAAGCTGGGCAAGGCGACGTATGTGGAGATCTGGTTGGTCCACAAAGGCGGCAATTTCCAGCTCGACACGCTGACGGAAGGCCAGAACTGAGCGTCAGAACTGAGGCAGGATGCGCGGCTGGCCAGGCTGCTGCAGCCGGCCAACGGCAATCACCCGCCAGCGCGTCGCTTCAACCAGCGCATCAGCGCGCCCACCACGGGTAGTTTCTCGTACAGCTCTTCGGCCGCGTCCCAGTAGTCGCGGTGCAGGCCCACCAGGCCGTCGGCATCCAACTGCAAATGGCTGGCACCGTGGATCTGCATGGCCCGTGCGCCTGCGCCCCGGGTGCGGAAGCTGAAATCCCAGGTCAAAAACACATCATTGTCCTGTGCCACCGCCGACAGCACGGTGAAGCGTGGCCCGTCCAGCGTCTTGAACATGTGCGCAAAAATGCGCTGGATGGCCAGCACACCTTGCACCGTGTTGAACGGGTCTTTGAAGCGGGCTTGCGGGCTGTAGAGCGTGCCCAGCCTGGGCACATCGGCGGCTGATAAACCTTCGAACAGCGTGATCACCCGTTGCACCCGCTGGTCAGCGTGGCGCGGTGTGGTGGGTGTTGCTGCCACCGCACTCACACCCGCACTGCGCGCCGCAGCGCGCTGAAGTACAGCGCATCGGGCAAGGCCCGCAGCGCCTTCAGGAACCGGGTGAAGCGCTTGGGGAAATGGATCTCAAACTCGCCCGCCGCCCAGCCCTGCACGATGGCCAGTGCGGCGGCGTCGGGCGTGATCAGCGCCGGCATGTAAAAGCTGTTTTGAGCGGTGAGCGGGGTTTCCACAAAGCCCGGGTTGATCAGCGACACACCCACACCGCGTGGTGCCAGGTCCATGTACAACACCTCGGCCAGGTTGATCAGCGCGGCCTTGGTGGGCCCGTAGGCCAGCGCGTTGGGCAGGCCGCGGTAACCGGCCACGCTGCCTACCAGGCTCAAGTGGGCGGGTGTGCCGGCAGCGGCCTGGCGCAGCAATACCGGCAGCACCGCGCCCAGCAAATTGAGTGCGCCCACGTAGTTGATCTGCTGGTGGCGCAGCGCGTCCGCCAGGTCAAAGGTGCTGGCCTGCATGGCGGTGTAGTGGCCGGCGCAGTACAGCGCCAGGTCAATGCGGCCGTGGCGTTGCAGCAGGGTGTCGGCGGCGGCTTGCACCGCTGCGGCGTCGGTGGTGTCCAGCGCCAGGGCCTGGGCGCCGGCATGCTCAGCCACAAAGCTGTCCAACCCGGCCTGGCTGCGTGCTGACACGGTGACGCTGGCGCCCAGCGCATGCAGCCGGCTGGCGGTGGCGCGGCCAATGCCGGTGGACGCGCCCAGCAGCCAGACGTGCTGGCCGCGCCACTGGGTGATGCGGGGGTTCAAGGCCATGGTGTGCAGGCTTTCGCGGTGGGGGTGTTGGCCTGGCTCATGCTGGCAGGCGCCGGAAGGACAACAACACCTCACCCAGCCGGATGCCGAACTTGCTGAACACCGCCCGGTTGATCATCACCCGCTCGTCCACCAGAAACATCCAGTCATCAAACTGCAGCTCCCAGGTGCGGCCATCCACCGGCTGCAGCAGGGTGTAGCGCCAGTTCAGCGCATTGCCGGCGGCCTGGCCGGCGGCCTCACCCAACACATCCGCAGCGCGGCCGGTGTAATTGCCGTTGGCACCACGGGTCAGGGTCCAGATGCGTTTGTCGCGGCGGCCATCGCTGTAGGTGAATTGCTCATCCAGCGTGCCCACATCACCCACCCAAGTGGCCTTGATGTCGACCGTGAAGCGCTGGGTGACCCGGCCGCTGCGGTCGGTGACGATGCCGTGCGCCAGCAGTTGGCCATCAAAGTATTGACGCAAGTCCAGCACCGGGCTTTGGCTGGCGTAGTCGGCCGGCGTGGGACTGGCACAGGCGCTGAGCAGCAGCGGCGCGCTGATGGCCAGGCCGAGGGCCGCCGCAGCGGCACAGCGGCGCAGGTATTGCACCGGCAGGTGAGAGATCAAGGTCATGGGCGGTCCAGATGGTGTCGGTGTTGCCACAGCAGGCCAGCGGCGGCCAGTTTGAGCAGGCAGGGCAGGCCGGCGTAGATTTGCGCCAGTGCGCTCAAGCCCTGCGGGTTGTTGGCACCGGGCGTGTAGCCCAGCCACTGCAGCGCTGGTAACGCCAGGCCGGCGGCCAGCGCCAGGTTCAACTTGTTGGCGCAAGTCCACCAGCCAAAATAACTGCCCTCGTGGCGCAGGGCATGGCCGGCGCGGGCAATCACGCCGGTCAACAGCGCGCCGGGGATGGCCAGGTCAGCACCCAGCGCTGCGCCGGTGACCAGGCAGATGGCCACAAACGCCGGGCCATCACCCGCGCCCAGGCGTGCCGCCCAGATGAAGGCGGCCACCGCCAGCGCCATGCCGGCCAGCCAGCAGCGCACCAGGCCCCAGCGTGCCACCGCACGCACCCACAGCGGCATGGACAGCGCACCGGCTGCAAAGTAACAGCCCAAAAACAGCGGCTCCCAGGTGGGTGCCTGCAGCCGGTCGCGGATGAAAAACAACACCAACGTGGCCGGGATGGCGCTGGCCACACCGTTCAGCACAAACACCAGCATCAGGCGGCGAAACGCGTCACCCCTCCACGGCAAAGCCCAGCTGCGCCACCCATCACCGCTGGCCGGGTGCAGCAGACGCGGTGGCGCCTGGCGGAACGGCGCAAAGCGCAGCGCCCACAAGCCCAGCACCAGCAACAGCGCGCAAGTGGCCACCATCACCGGAATGCCGGCCAACGCAGGCAGCACACTGGCAGCCAGCACACCGGCCAGCGCCAGCCCTTCACGCCAACTGACGATGCGTGCCTGCTGCGCCGCCGTGCCGCCCAGCCGCGCGCCCCAGGCCTGGTGCAACACCCCCAGCGCGCTGTAGCCCAGGCTGGTGATGACCAAGGCTGCAGCACACCAGACCAACAATCGCGTGCTGCTGCCAGTGGGTGGAAAAAACAGTGCCGCAAAGCCCAGCGCCATCAGCAGCGCAGCCAGCGTGGCCCACCACAACACCCGCTGGCGCGGTTGGGCCAGGCCCCGGTCCACCCAGCGGCCCAGCGCCGGGTCGACCAACGCGTCCAGCGCGCGGGTGCCCAGCAGCACCGCGCCCAGGCCGGCC
Source organism: Betaproteobacteria bacterium (assembly GCA_043759535.1). Classification (GTDB taxonomy): domain Bacteria; phylum Pseudomonadota; class Gammaproteobacteria; order Burkholderiales; family Burkholderiaceae_C; genus Pseudaquabacterium. The sequence continues at coordinate 6,059 of JAYVLI010000055.1, forward strand.
AGCGGCACACCCAGTTGCGCGGCATAGTGGTTGGGCAGCAGCACATACAGCGGCAAGGCCGCAAAGGCCAGCGGGGCGCCCAGTGCGCCGTAACGCGGGCCAGCCCAGCTGTTGATGGCGCCGCTGCTCATGCTGTGTGCGCTGGCCGGCAGGTCACGGCGCGCCGCCCAACAACTGGGCCCGCAGCTTGGGCTCTGAGGTGCGGGGTGACAGCCAGATGCCAAAAAACAGCCGGGCGAAATCCCCATCGGCCACCTCGCCGCGCAGGGTGCCGTTGAAGTAAAAACGTGCCGCCTGGCCTGGCCGCTGCACACCGGTCAAGCGGTCGCCGGCCTGCACATCGGGGAACAGCTTGGTCATGGCGGCCAGCCACTGCGTTGATTGCGTTTCGCTGACGGCGCCGACGTGTTTCATCTCGTCGATGGACCGACTGGCAATCTGCGCACCCACCAGCTTGCGGGCGTACACCAACTCCAGCGCCAAGGGTTGGGCGCTGCCGTCACCGGCCAGCGGGGCAGCAGACCACAGCCGCATGTCGTAGATGTGCAGGCCAAAAAAGCGCATCACGCCGGTGCCGCGCCAGGTGGCACCTGGCAGGTCAGTGGCCAGCTCTGGTGGCAGGCTGGGCGGCTTGCTTGCACCAGCAGGGCTTTGAGCCTGTAGCGGCAGTGGCAGTGGCAGCGCCAGGCCCGCGGCAAGCATGCTGCCCAGCAGCCCGGCGTGGCGCCTCAGCATGGCACCGCAGAGCCCGGCCGGCGCAGGGTGAACTGCATCACGTCAGTGCTGCCGGTGTCAAACGCGGCCTCGCAATAGGCCAGGTAAAACTCCCAGGTGCGCATGAAGCGGGTATCGAACCCCAGGCCACGCACCTGGGTGTCCTGGTGCAAAAAGTCTTGCCGCCAGCGGCGCAGTGTTTCGGCGTAGTCGGGGCCAAAGGCCAACTCACGCTCCACCACCAAACCGGCCTTGGCGGCCTCGGCGCGGAAGGCGCTGGGGCTGGGCAGCAAGCCGCCCGGGAAGATGTACTGCTGGATGAAATCGGTGCCGGCCACATAACGCTCAAACAGCGCGTCAGCGATGGTGATGGACTGCACACAGGCGCGGCCACCCGGCTTCAACTGGTCATGCAGGGTCTTGAAGTAGCTGGCCCAGTATTCACGGCCCACGGCCTCAAACATTTCGACTGAGACGATGGCGTCAAACGGCCCATCGGCAATGTCGCGGTAGTCCTGGAAACGCAGGTCAGCCTGGCCGCCCAGCCCGGCCTTGGCCAGGCGCTGTTGGCCATAGGCCAATTGCTCGGCCGATAGGGTGACGCCGGTGATGCGGGCCTTGAAATCACGCACCGCGCATTCGGCCAGGCCGCCCCAGCCGCAGCCAATCTCCAGCACCCGGTCACCCGGCTGCACTTGGCACTGGGCCAGTGCGCGGCGCATCTTGGCCTGTTGGGCACTGGCGGTGCTTTGTTGCCGATTGCCGTTGAACCAGGCGCTGGAATACGTCATCGTCTCGTCCAGCCAAAGCCGGTAAAACGGGTTGCCCAGGTCGTAGTGGGCGTGGATGTTGCGCTTGCTGCCAGCGCGTGAATTGCGGTTGAACAGGTGGCGGGCGCGGTGCAGCAGGCTGCCCCACCAGGTGCCGTAAACGGCTGATTCCATGGCCTCGCGGTTGGCGTTGAACAGCGCCAGCAAGGCGGTCAAATCACTGGCCGCCCAGTCACCGGCGATAAAGGTTTCAGCGAAGCCGATATCGCCGCTGCGCAGCACGGCAGCGCACATCTTCCAGTTGTGCAGGCGCAGCGCGGCATGCGGCTGGCCGGGTGTGTTGGTGCCAAAGTGCAATTGGCCACCGTCGGGCAACTGCACATCCAGCGTGCCGGTGTGCAGCCGGCGCAGCAAGGCAAACAAGGCCCGCGCTGCGGCTGGGGCAGACGGCGGCAAGGCCAGCGGAGAGGCAGTGGTGGTGGCAGAGCGCATGGGCAGCGGCTTGAAGGTGGGTGTGAACGGGGGCTTGAGGGATGTGGTGGCGGCGGCGCCGTGGTGGCGGGTCAGGCTTGGCGGGTCAGTGCGGGCGCGTCATTGCGGCAAGACCAACGGCACATCCGGCGTGCCCGATTTGCCAAAAAACGGCACCCGCTTGAGCAGCAGGCGCAGCGCCTGCCAGTGGATGCGCACCACCACGCCCAGCGTGAGCAGCGGCATGCGCCACAGCGCCTGGCGCAAGCGGGCGGGGTTGAGTGGCGCCAACTCACCGCTGACACTGGTCAGCAGCAAGGGGCCGGCGCTGTCGTCGTGGGTGATGCGGGCGACGGTTCTGCCGCCGCCTTGCCTGCCACCGTCCTGCGCAGCGGTCCGCATGAAGCGGAAGCGGTAAGCGCCCTGCACCTGGCAAAACGGCGAGACATGGAAGGTTTTTGCAGCCGTCAGCTCACGTCCGTAGGCCAACTGCGGGCCGGCCAGCAGGTAGCTGTGGCGCCCGCCAAAGGTGTTGTTGACTTCGGCCACGATGGCCGCCAGCGTGCCGTCAGCGCGGTGGCAATACCAAAAGCTGACCGGCAAAAAGGCATAGCCCAGCAGCCGCGGGTAGGTGTGCAGCCAGGCCTCGCCGGTGGCGTCCGCAATGCCGGCGGCGGCCAGTTGCTCGTCCAGCCAGGCCAGGCAGTCAGCCCGGCCGTCACCGTGGTCGGCATCATGAAAACTCACCCAGCCGCGCTGGTTGCGGTGCAGCAGCGCCAGCGGTTGAGCGCGCAGGCTGCGCAGCGGCAACATCAAAAACCAGGTTGGGTAGTCAAAGGCATGTGGCGTGGGGCGCAGGCGTTGGTGGCGCACCCGCCCGATGCCCAGCAGCGGGCGGTTGGCCACGTTGGCTATCGGCGTTGTCACGCGGCAACCCGCAGTGTTGATACATCTCCAGCCGCCCACTGCGCCTGCAAGGCGTCTGCCACCGCCAGGCCGGACCGCAAGCCGTCTTCATGGAAACCGTAACGCGTCCAAGCGCCTGCAAACCAAATGTTGAATTGGCCCTGGATGCTTGGCAAGCGAGCCTGCGCGGCGATGGCGGCTGCGTCAAACACCGGGTGGGCATAGTCAAACTCGCCATGCACCGTGGCCGCAGCAGGCTCGCGGGTGGGGTTGAGCGACACCACCACCGGCTGTGCCCAAGGCAAGGGCTGCAGCCGGTTCAGCAAGTAGTGCAGGCAGACGGCCGATTGCTCTTGCGCCGCTGCGGCGCTGCGCTCGTAATTCCATGCCGCCCAGGCTTTTCGGCGATGGGGCAGCAGCGCGCTATCGGTGTGCAGTACCGCCCGGTTGCGGTGGTAGCGGATGGCGCCCAGCACCGCCCGTTCATCGGCCGTGGCTTGGTCGCCCAGCAGCGCCAGGCTCTGGTCGCTGTGGCTGGCCAACACCACCGCGTCAAACAGGCTGCTGCCGTGTGCCGTGTCCACCCACACACCGGCAGATCCAGACCCGGGTGGCACCCGCCGCACGCTGGTCACTGCCGTGTTGAGCCGGGCATCGGGGATGCGCTGCAGCAGGCGCCGCACGTAGGCGCGTGAGCCGCCCTGCACCGTGTACCACTGCGGCCTGTTGGTGACGCGGATCAGGCCGTGGTTGTGGCAAAACCGGACCATGGTGGCCACTGGAAAGCGCAACATCTGGTCAGTTGGGCAGCTCCAGATGCAGCCCAGCATGGGCAGCAAATACCAGTCGCGGAAGGCATTTGAAAACCGCTGCTGAAGCAAAAAATCGCCGATGGATTGTTGCGGCTGCTGTTGCGCGGCGTCTTCAGTGCCACCCTCAGCCTGCTCGGCCATCTGCGTGGTGATGCGGTTGAAGCGCATCAAATCGCGCAACATGCCCAAGAACCGGGGTTTGAACAGGTTGCTGCGCTGGGCAAACACGGTGTCCAAGTTGCAGCCACTCCACTCCAACCCGATCTGCGGCACCTGCACCGAGAACGACATCTCTGACGCTGCCGTGGGCACGGCCAAGTCAGCGAACAGCTTGAGCAACTGCGGATAGGTGGCGTGGTTGAACACCAAAAAGCCGGTGTCCACACCGTGGCTGATGGTGCTGCCGGTGGGGCCAGGCAGCGCCAAGTCCACCGTGTGGGCATGGCCGCCAAAGTGGCTGTCGGCCTCAAACAGCACCACCTGGGTGGGCGCTGCGGATTGCGAGGCGGATTGCGACGCGGGTTGTACCGCCAATTGCGTCGCCAACTGCGCCGCAGCGCCCAGCCCGGCAATGCCGGAGCCGACCACAGCAACCCGGCGCGGTGCGGCTGTCATGCAGCAGCCTTTGCGTGCTGGCCGGATGCCACAACCCAGCAGGGCCGGGGCAAGAGAGAAAGTGCCGTGCAGCGCCCTGAAACCAACGAGGGAGGGAGGGAGGAGGAGGAGATGGGCCTCAGGATTTCAATTCGGAACCCCGAACGGCCGCACGGCACGAAAAACGGTTGTTTGCGCTGGGTGGCACTGGCCCGCTGCGGGCTGTGGGCCGCCCATGTTTTGCTTATCGACACTGCGCGTTCAGCATGGAGCGGACGACTGTGAAATGGTTCCGGCATGGTGGCCTTTGCGCGCGGGCTCGGGGGTGGACGGCATCCACGTGAACTACTCAGTTCAAGTATGACTGATCAGTCTTAATTTGCCTTCAGTAGTTTCTCCAAGTCCCGCAGCAGGGCCGGGTCTTTGGGGTCCACGGCAGGTGCATGGCTGATCACCAGCTCGCCGTTGCGGCTGACCAGGTATTTATGGAAGTTCCAGCTCGGCACCTGGCCGCTGCGCTGGGCCAGCGTGACAAACACCGGGTTGACGCTGCGGCCACCACCCGGCGCCACATGGGATTTGGCAAACATCGGGAAGCGAACACCAAAAGTGTTTTCGCAAAACGCGGCGATCTCTGCGCCGCTGCCCGGCTCTTGCGAGAAGTCATTGCTGGGAAAGCCCAACACCACCAAGCCGCGGCTGGCGTACTGCGTCTGCAGTGCTTCCAGCGCTTTGTATTGGCGGGTGTAGCCGCAAAAGCTGGCGGTGTTGACCACCAGCAAAACCTTGCCCGCGTGGCTGCACAGGTTGATCGGCTTGTCATCTTGCAGCCGAGGTTGGCTGAGGTTGAGCAGGGCCGGGCAGGCGCTGGCGGCCAGTGCCGGCTTGCCGGCCAGCAGCAACACGGTGCAAACCAGCACGCCGCAGATGGGATGGAAAAACAGACGGGTGCGCATGGGCAACTCCTACGGTGGCAAGACGGGATTGGATGCGTTGTGCGGCGGTGACCTGCTGCGCGCAGGGGTGGGCGCACGGCGTGTTGGGGCGCTGGGGGCATCACCCTAGAATCGGTGAGAACGTGCCAGTACAGCCGCCAGGACAACCGCCATGCCATCCGTCACGCCCCCCGCGATGCAACCCGCAACAGCCGCCAGCCCGCCCATGCCCATGCCCATGCCCATGCCCATGCCCATGCCCATGCCCATGCCCATGCCCATGCCCATGCTCTACCCCGAACTCTTCAAACAGCTTGAAGCGGTGCGCTGGAACATGGCCACCGACATCGCCTGGGACAGTTTTGATCCAGCCAAGCTGACCGACGACCAAGCCCAGACCATCAAGATGAACGCCATCACCGAGTGGGCGGCACTGCCGGCCACCGAGATGTTTTTGCGTGACAACCGCGACGACAGTGATTTTTCAGCCTTCATGAGCGTCTGGTTTTTTGAGGAGCAAAAACACTCGCTGGTGTTGATGGAATACCTGCGGCGCTTCCGCCCCGAGCTGGTGCCCACCGAGGCCGAGCTGCATGAGGTGCGCTTTGAGTTTGACCCGGCACCCGCGCTGGAAACGCTGATGCTGCATTTTTGCGGCGAGATCCGCCTCAACCACTGGTACCGGCGCGCGGCCGAATGGCACACCGAGCCGGTGATCCGGCAGATCTACGAAACCTTGGCGCGCGACGAAGCCCGCCACGGCGGCGCCTACCTGCGCTACATGAAGCGCGCGATGACCAAGTTTGGCGACGAGGCGCGCGCGGCCTTCAGCAAAGTGGGTGTGTTGATGGCCAGCGCCCGGCGCACCGCGCAGGCGCTGCACCCCACCAACCTGCATGTCAACCAGGGTCTGTTTCCCCGCGACACGGTGCAAAGCCGGCTGCCTGACCCGGCCTGGCTGGAACATTGGCTGGACAAACAAATCCAGTTTGATGCGGTGTGGGAGACCAAGGTGGTCGAGCGCATCCTGCACAACCTGAGCTTGCTGATGGAGCGCAGCTTTGCCAGCGTGCAAGAGCTCAACCGCTACCGCAAAGAGGTGACTTTGCGGGTGGCGGCGGTGGCCAAAGGCAACACGCCGGGGGCCTTGCCGGCTTGAGTCTGCCGGGCTGGGCCTGGGTTTGGTCTGGATTGGGCCGGCGTGTACGCGCAGGCCGCTGAGCTGCCGAGTGCGCCCTCAGCCTTTTGCGGCGGCCATGCGCCGTGTGTCGGCCTTGCGGTCAGCGTCCACTTTTTGCGCTGCGGGGCGGGCACCCACCAACTTGGCATAAGTTTTCCAGTCGATGCCGGCAGCGGCCAGCAAATCCTCGCCATACACCGCCTTGCTGGCCATCGCCACCAACGGCAGGCTGACCCAGGCGGCGCAGTCGGCCAAGGTGAACTGGTCGCCCGCTACATACGGCTGGAACTTGGCCAGGCGCTTGAAGCCGGCGATGTTTTTGACCAGCAGCTTGCGCGCTTTGGCCTGGGTGGCGTCGCTCACGGTGCCGCCAAAAAAGGCCTGCGGGTACAGCTCACGCGCCACCAATTCCAGGTGCAGGTCAATGAAGATGCACAGCTCACGCACCTTGGCGGCGGCAAACGGGTCGGCCGGCAGCAGCGGCACCGCCGGGTAGGCGGCCTCCAGGTAGTCGGTGATCACCTGGCTTTCACACAGCGCGCCCTGCGCCGTGCGGATGTAGGGCACTTTGGCGAGTGGCGTGCAGCCCAGCACGGTCTCGTCGCTGGAGCCGGTCATCACCAGTTCTTCTGTGAACGGAATGCCCTTTTCCAGCAGGGCCAGCTTGACCTTGTTGTAGTAGTTTGAAACGCTGAAGCCGCAGAGCTTGATCATGGGTATCTCCTGAATTTGATGGACCGGTATTTGAGGGGCCAGTATTTGACGGGCCAGTATTTGACGGGCCAGCAGGCGTGCCGCAGTCTAGGCAGCCGCAGCCCGCTTGGCCGGCGCTCAGGTGACAGCCGCTTTGCGGGCTGGCGCCCGGTTCACCAGCGCAATGCCCAGCACCACCGCCGTGCAGGCCACGGCCAGCCGCAGGGTCAGCGTCTCGCCCAGCAACCACACACCACACAGCAGGCCAAACAGCGGGGTCAGCAGCGTGAATGACGAGACCTGCGTGGCCGGGTAATGCCGCACCAGCCAGAACCACACCAAAAAGCTGGCAAAGGTGACCACCACGGTCTGAAAAGCCATCAGCGCCAGCGGCCTGGCGCCCAGGTGCAGCGGTGATGGCCAGGCCTCACCCACCAGCAGCGACGCCAGCACCAGCAGCACACCCGACACCGCCAGTTGGTAGAACAGCGTCTGCTCGGGGGATGCGGTGGCCAGCCGGCTGGCGCGGATGGTCAACGTGGTGCCGCCCCACAACACAGCGGCGGCAAAGCCCAGTGCGTCACCCAGCCATTGCTGGTTGCCGGCCACCGGCGCCGCGCCGCTGTGCAGGCCTTCTGAAAACGCCCAGGCCACGCCGGCAAATGCGGCGCCCAGGCCCGCCAGTTGCAAAGCGCTGGGCCGCTCGGTGCCGGCCAGCAGGGGCATGCCCAGCGCCACCACAAACGGTGCGGTGTAGATGAACACAATCATGCGGGACGCGTTGGTGTACTGCAGGCCGACAAAGATGCAGGCGAACTCGGCCGCAAACAGCGCCCCGGCCAGCAGCCCGGCACCCAGCGTGCCGTTGTGCGGTGACAGCGACAAGCCACGCGCCCGCGCCCACACGGCCACCAGCAGTGCCGCGCCCAGTGAGCGGGCGCCGGCCTGGATCAACGGTGGTACATCGGCCAGCGTGAGCTTGGTGACCACATGGTTGATGCCCCACAGCGCACAGCAGGCCAGCAGCAGCAGCACGGCCAGGCCGTCGAGGTGGGTTTTGCGATTGGCCATCAGGGGATGCTATGCGGCTGGTTGACATCGGCCGCCGGTCGCCGCCCCACGCCACACAGCAGCGCGCCCAGCGCCCCCGCCACCGCGCCGGTGGCATGGGCCAGCGGCGCAATGGCGATGTCCCAGCCCGGCTGCAGCCGCAGCGGGCCGTCTGACCAGGCGGCATCGGCCCACAGCTTGGCCAGCAGGCCAATCAGCAGGCCCAGCCCAATCCAGCGTGGCCGCGCTGGGCCGGCGCGCAGCAGTTGCCAA
>JAYVLI010000056.1:0-24412 GCA_043759535.1 Betaproteobacteria bacterium
CACCGTGCTGGCACCGATTGTGCGGATTCGCAAGGAGGAGTTGGCGTAATGCGCTACCTCTCCACCCGCACCGCAAACCCGGCAGCCTCCGAGCGCAAACGCTTTTGCGAAATTCTGCTCGAAGGCCTCGCCCCAGATGGTGGCCTGTACTTGCCTGAAAGCTACCCCCAAGTCGGCGCTGAGACGTTGGAGAAGTGGCGCAATTTGAGTTACGCCGATTTGGCATTCGAGATTCTGTCGCTGTACATCGACGACATTCCCGCCGCCGACTTGAAGGCCATTTGCCGCAAGACCTACACCCCGGAGGTTTTCGGAACGCCAGAAATTGTTCCTTTGCGAAAGTTGGAGGACGGCTTATTTTTGCAGGGCCTGTCCAACGGCCCCACCCTGGCCTTCAAAGACATGGCGATGCAGTTGCTGGGCAACCTGTTTGAGTACCAGTTAAAGCGGCAAGGTGAGCAGCTTAATATCCTGGGCGCCACGTCGGGCGATACCGGCAGCGCGGCTGAATATGCCATGCGGGGCAAGCAGGGTGTGCGGGTGTTCATGCTCAGCCCGAATGGCCGCATGAGCCCGTTTCAGCAGGCGCAGATGTTCAGCCTGCAAGACGCCAACATCCACAACATCGCGGTCGATGGTGTGTTTGATGATTGCCAGGACATCGTCAAGGCTGTCAGCAACGATTTGGACTTCAAGCGCAAGCACAAGATCGGCACGGTGAATTCCATCAACTGGGCCAGGTTGCTGGCGCAGGTGGTGTATTACTTTGCGGGCTATTTCCAAGCCACAACCGGAGCCCCTGAGGCCGGCTCTGCCGGCCTGTCCCCCAAGGGGAGCGCGCCGCCTTGGGGCGGCCCGGCGGCGGTGCTATCCAACGACCAACGCGTGAGTTTTGCCGTGCCCTCGGGCAACTTCGGCAATGTGTGCGCCGGCCATGTAGCCCGCATGATGGGCCTGCCCATCACCCAACTGGTGGTGGCCACCAACGAGAACGATGTGCTGGACGAGTTCTTCCGCACCGGCCGTTACCGGGTGCGCGCCAGTGCCGAAACGTTTGAGACCTCCAGCCCGTCGATGGACATCAGCAAAGCCAGCAACTTTGAGCGCTTCGTGTTTGACCTGCTGGGCCGGGATGGCGCGCGGGTGGCGCAGTTGTTTGGCCCGGCATTGGCGCGCGACGGTGGCTTCCAGATCACGCCAGATGAGTTGGCGCGCATTGCCCAGTTTGGTTTTGTCTCGGGCAAAAGCAGCCATGCTGACCGGCTGGCCACCATCCGCAACACCTGGCAAAGCCACCAGGACATGATCGACACCCACACCGCCGATGGCCTGAAAGTGGGGCTGGAGCACTTGCAGCCCGGTGTGCCGATGATCGTGCTGGAGACCGCGCTGCCGGCCAAGTTTGCCGCCACGATTGAAGAGGCGCTGGGCCGCCAGCCTCTGCGCCCGGCCGCGCTGGACGGCATCGAATTGCTGCCCAAACGCTTTGTGGTGCTGCCGGTGGATGTGGCCCAGGTCAAGGCGTATGTCGAGCAGCATGTGGGTGATTGACCGGCCATGAAGGTGGTCGGCTTCTGTGGCCCGTCCGGTGTGGGCAAAACCACCTTGGTGGAGCAGTTGATTCCCTTGCTCAAAGCCGGTGGCCAGCGGGTGTCGGTGATCAAACATGCGCACAAGCGGTTTGACATGGACCAGCCCGGCAAAGACTCTTGGCGCCATCGCCAGGCCGGTGCGTTTGAGGTGCTGGTGGCCTCAGGCCAACGGCTTGCCTTGCTGCGTGAATACGAGGCCGAAGGCCAGCCAACAGTGCACCAGTTGATTGCCGAGATGGTGGGCTGCGACTGGTTGCTGGTAGAGGGCTTCAAACATGCTGACATCCTGAAGATTGAGGTCTGGCGCGCAGCACTTGGGCCCCAGGCCGGCCAGCCCGCCTACCCCGACGACCCCTTCGTCACGGCCATCGCCACCGACACCCCCGCAGCGCTGCCGGTGCCCACCGGCCGGCCGGTATTCCACCTGGACGCACCGGCGGTGGTGGCCGATTATTTGGTCGCCCATGCTGACCGTTATGTCTACCACCCGCCCCGGCTGCCAGCCTGACGCCTCTTCTCCCCACTTGATCTCCCACCATGGCTGACCCCACCCCGCAACACCGCCCCGTCATGCTGAGCCTGGACGAGGTGCTGCAACGCTTGCTGGCCGTGGCGCAAGACCGGGTGATCCCCGAGATTGAAAAACTCGCCACCTGGGACGCCTTGGGCCGGGTGCTGGCCCGCCCGGTGGTGTCCGCCCTGGACGTGCCACCGGCCGACAACAGCTCGATGGATGGCTATGCCCTGCGCGCCGCCGACGTGCCGCAGGCCGGCACCGTGCTGCCGGTCAGCCAGCGCGTGCCCGCCGGCGTGGTGGGCCAGCCGCTGCAGCCCGGCTCGGCGGTGCGCATCTTCACCGGCGCGCAGGTACCGCCGGGCGCGGATGTGGTGGTGATGCAGGAGCAGTGTGTTGCCCAGTCTGAGCCCGACACCACTGGCCTGGGTAGCGTGCGGTTTGACACCATGCCCCAAGCCGGCCAGTGGGTGCGCCGCCGTGGTGAAGACGTGCAACTGGGCGCCGAGGTGTTGGCCACCGGTTGCAGGTTGACACCGCAAGCGCTGGGCCTGGCCGCAACGGTGGGCGCGTCGCGCCTGACCGTGCGGCGCCAGCCCCGGGTGGCGCTGTTTTCCACGGGTGATGAGTTGGTGATGCCCGGTGAATCCCTCAAGCCCGGCGCCGTCTACAACAGCAACCGCTTCACTCTGCGTGGCTTGCTGCAGGCCGCAGGCTGTGTGGTGGATGACTTGGGGATCGTGCCCGACCAGCTGGACGCCACCCGCGACGCCTTGCGCCGCGCCGCGCAGCACAACGATTTGATCCTTACGTCCGGCGGTGTGTCGGTGGGGGAGGAGGACCACATCAAACCCGCTGTGCAGGCCGAAGGCTGGTTGGAGGCCTGGCAAGTGGCGATGAAGCCCGGCAAGCCGCTGGCCTTTGGCGCGGTACGCCGTGAGGGTGGCGAGACAGAGGCACTGTTCATGGGCCTGCCCGGCAACCCGGTGTCCAGCTTTGTGACCTTTTTGCTGGCGGTGGCACCGGTGCTGCGCGCCCTGCAAGGCTGCGCGGCCGCGCTGCCGCAAGCGGTGGTGGTGCGGGCCGACTTTGATTGGCCCAAGCCCGACAAACGGCGTGAGTTTTTGCGTGCCCGCTTCAATGCCCAGGGCGGGGTGGAGCTGTTTCCCAACCAAAGCTCGGGCGTGCTGACATCCGCCGTGTGGGCCGACGGCCTGGTGGACAACCCGTCTGGCCAGGTGGTGCAGCGCGGTGACAACGTGCGCCTGCTGCTGCTGGCGTCACTGATTGGCGCTTGAGCATGACAGACACCGTCACCATCACCGTGCGTTACTTCGCTGCCCTGCGCGAAGCGCTGGGCACCAATGAGCAAGTCATCCTGCCCGCCGGCAGCACGCTGGGCCAACTGCGCGACGCGCTGATTGCCCGGGGCGCGCCGCATGCCGATGTGCTGGCGCGTGGCAAGGCGCTGCGCTGTGCCCTCAACCAGGTGATGGCGGATGAAGCCACCCCGGTGCCGGCCGGCGCCGAGGTGGCGTTTTTCCCGCCGGTCACTGGCGGTTGATCGTCGAACGCCAACGATCGCGCAACAGCGATCACCGCATCCGTATCAAGCCGCCGCCACACGCACCGCCGCCAACACCGCATCCGCGCTGGCCGACGCAGCAGCCAACATCGGCGCCCGCACCGCGTCATCCATCCAGCCCTGACGGGCCAGCGCAGCTTTGATGGCAGCCGGATTCGGCTCAATGAAGGCCGCAGCCGTGAGTGGCGCCAACACCCGCCACAGCGCCCGCGCTTGCCCCAGTTGCGCAGCCCGCAACAAGCGCTGCAAGGCCACAAACTGCGCGGTGGCCAGATGCGCCGTGGCGGTGATGGCGCCCACTGCGCCGCGGGCCAGTTGGTCAAACAGCTCATCGTCGTTGCCACCCAGCAGTGCCAGCCGGCCGTCGGTCAACACGGCCTCGGCGGTGGCCCGGTCGGCGCTGCAGTCTTTGACGGCACGGATGTGCGGGTGCTCAGCCAGTGTCAGCAGCGTGGCCAGCTGGATGCGCACCCCTGTGCGTGCGGGCACGTCGTAGGCCACCAGTGGCAGCGGCGTGGCACTGGCCACGGTGTGGAAGTAGTCGGCAATGCCGGCCTGGGACGGTTTGACATAGGCCGGCGCTGCCAGCAGCCAGCCGGCCAACCGGTGCTGCGCCGCCAGCGCCTGGGCGCGCGCGGCCACCTGCTGCGGGCGCACGCCAGCCAAGCCCATCAACACCGGCAGCGGGCCGGCGGCGGTCAGGGTGGTGGCCAGCACAGCGCTTTGTTCGGCCTCGTCCAGCATGGCGGCCTCACCGGTGCTGCCGCAGGCCACAAAACCGGCCACACCTTGCGCGGCCAGATGCTGCACCAGGCGGTGCAGCGCAGGGTGGTCTACCGCGCCGTGTTTGAACGGCGTGACCAGCGGCAGCCAGATGCCGTCAAAGCGCAAGGTTTCATGCGCTGCATTTTCATTCGTCAACATACCCACTCTCCATCCACGCGACCGTGTTGAACACCGCTCAGTTGGGCGCTGGATCAGGTGAGGAGCCACTGTGGGGCAGTGGCGCTGGCCGTGGGGGCCAGTGGGGATGCTGCTGCAAACCGCCTGTTCCGTCGCTCGCCTGAGGACGGAACAAACGCTCCGGTCAGACGAGCATCTGTTTTTTCGATTTGCCTGCAGTCGCTCCGACCACACATCCACCTACACGGGCCAGGCGCGTGGGCAGGGTGGTTGAGCAGGCTCCAGACATGGCACTGAGTGTAGCGATGCGAGAATCCAGCGACATGAACCCCAGCCCGCGTGTGCGCATCCAAGCCGCTGATTTCGACCTGTCGGCCGAGGTGGCGGCGCTGCGTGTGGGTGATGGTGGCGTGGGCGCCGTCACCAGCTTTGTGGGTACCGTGCGTGACCGCAATGCCGGAGCGCAAGGCGCAATCAGCGCGATGGAGCTGGAGCACTACCCCGGCATGACCGAGCGGTCCATCGAGACGATGATCGATGAGGCCATGCGCCGCTTTGACATCCGCGACGCACGGGTGATCCATCGCATTGGCCTGCTGCAGCCGCTGGACCAGATCGTGTTGGTGGTGGTCAGCTCGGCGCACCGGGGTGAGTCATTCAAAGGCTGTGAATTTTTGATGGATTACCTCAAAACCCAAGCGCCGTTCTGGAAGAAAGAAACCACTCCCGCCGGTGCCCGTTGGGTGGACGCCCGGGTGGCAGATGACGCCGCGCTGGCGCGTTGGGGCCTGCCGGCCCAGACCGTGTCGGCATGAGTGGCAGTGTGCTGATCGGCGCGTTTGCCCAGGTCACCGCGCTGCAAGCCACCGCCGTGGCGGCCGGTGCGGCCATTGGCGCACTGCTGCGCTGGCTGGCCGGCCTTGCGCTCAACAGCCTGTGGGCCGGGTTCCCACTGGGCACGCTGCTGGTCAACTGCCTGGGCGGGCTGCTGATCGGCGTGGCCATGGTGTGGTTTGCGCGCTCACCCGATGAGCTATTGCGCTTGCTGCTGGTCACCGGCCTGCTGGGTGGCTTCACCACCTTCTCGTCGTTTTCGGCTGAATCGTTGGGGCTGTTGCAGCGCGGTGAGCCTGGCCTGGCGCTGCTGCACAGCGCGGCCCATTTGCTGGGCGCTCTGGCCTGCACGGCTCTGGGCTACACGCTGGCCCGGCAGGTGTGGCGGTGACCGAACCCGCCCCGGTTGACCCGCTGGCCCTGCGCACCGCCCTTGGCCGTTTTGCCACTGGCGTGACCATCATCACTTGCCGTGACGCAAACGGCACACCAGTGGGCCTGACCGCCAACTCCTTCAGCGCACTCTCGCTGGACCCGGCGTTGGTGTTGTGGTCACTGCGCGTGTCCAGTGCCAGCCTGCCGGCGTTTGATGCGGCATCACACTTCACGGTGAATGTGCTGGCTGAAACGCAAGTGGACTTGTCACGCCGTTTTGCGTCCAAGCTGTCTGACAAGTTTGCTGATGGCCACTGGCTGGACGGCCTGGGCCAAAGCCCTGTGCTGGCCGGTTGTGCGGCGGTGTTTGAATGTGCGCTGGAGGCCCGCCACCTGGTGGGCGACCATGTGCTCTACATCGGCCGGGTGCTGCGGCTGGCCGACTTGGCAGTGGCGCCGCTGCTGTTTCAGGGTGGCCATTACCGGATGATGGGCGAGGTGTTGTGATGGTGATGTTGTGGTGGCGGGTGTGATGACGGACCACAGGATTGAAGCCAAGTGGATCGCGCACTTCACCAGCGTGTTCCGCCTCTGCGGTGTGCAGCCCGGGGATGCCTGCGCGGTGTTGTCCGAGACGCAATCGCGCAGCGCGCTGGTGCAGTTGTGTGAATTGGCGCTGGCCGGCCTGGGCGCACGCTGGTTCCATGTGGTGCTGCCCACACCGGCCCAAACGGCGCCAGTGCCGGTGCGGTCGACCGGCGCGTCAGACGCCATCGGCCAGTTGGCGCCGGTGGTGACGGCGCTCTCCGGTTGTGTGTTCATCGCCGACTGCACGGTAGAGGGCCTGCAGCACGCCGTTGAGCTGCCCGCTATTTTGAAAGGCGGCGCCCGGGTGCTGGTGATCAGCAATGAGCACCCCGAGATTTTGGAGCGCACCGTGCCGCTGGCGGCCGATGAAGCCGAGGTGCGCAACGCCATGCGCCGGCTCAACGATGCGCGGGTGATGCAGGTCACCTCGCGTGCCGGCAGTGATTTGACGGTGTCGCTTACCGGTGCCCGGATTGGCGGCGTGTGGGGCTTTACCGCCAAGCCCGGCACCCTCAGCCACTGGCCGGCCGGGCTGGTGCTGGCCTTTCCGCAGGCCGGCGCAGTGAGTGGCACGCTGGTGCTGGCGCCGGGTGATGTCAACCTCACCTTCAAACGCTACCTGGCCGATGCGGTGACGCTGCGTATTGTGGACGACCATGTGGTGGCCATTGAGGGCCACAGCGTGGATGCCGAGCTGATGCGCGGCTACTTTGCCGCCTGGGCCAGCCACCCGGGGGACCGGGCCGCGTATGCCGTGTCGCATGTGGGCTGGGGCCTGAACCGCCGTGCCCGCTGGGACGCGATGACCTTTTACGACAAGGCGGATTTCAACGGCACCGAGCTGCGCGCCTTTGCCGGTAACTTTTTGTATTCCACAGGCGCCAACGAGGTGGCCGGCCGCCACACCCGAGGCCATTTTGATTTGCCGATGCGCGGCTGCAGCGTCACGCTGGACGGTGTTGCCGTGGTGCAGGACGGGGACCTGGTGTGACCCGGCCAGCGCCTGCCAGCGGCAGCGGGCGCTTGGTGCGCCGTGCGGCGCTGGCCCATCTGCGCTGGGACTCAAACGTCAACCCGGGCGCCACCCGCCCGCCCGTGCTGCTGCTGCATGGCATCGGCGGCGGCCGCCAGGCCTGGGGTGACGGCCCCGGAAGCACCGGCGCCACGCTGGCTGCCGCCGGCCACACTGTCCTGGTGCTGGATTTGCCGGGTTATGGCCTGTCGCCGCCCACGCTGGCTGGCGCATCGGCCGACCTGGCGCACATGGCCCAGGCTGTGCTGCAACTGATCCACCAACTGGGCGCCGGCCCGGTGGTGCTGGTGGGCCACAGCATGGGCGGCATGGTGGCGCAAGTGCTGGTGGCGCTGGCGCCGCAAGCCGTGTGTGGTCTGGTGCTGGCCAGCACCTCCCCCGCATTTGGCAAACCGGGGGGTGATTGGCAGCGGGCGTTTTTGCAGTCCCGTTGCGCCCCGCTGGACGCCGGTGTGGGCATGGCTGACCTGGCCGCGCAACTGGTGCCTGCCATGGTGGCAACTGGCACCCCTGCCAGCGTGCAACAAGCCGCGCAGGCGGTGATGGCAGCAGTGCCCGAGGCCAACTACCGCAACGCCCTGGCCGCGCTGGTGCAGTTTGATGAGCGCGCCAATCTGCCCCACATCCGCGTGCCCACACTGGTGATCACCGGCGAGTTGGACCGCATCGCCGCGCCCGAGGTGGCTCAGCGCATGGCCGCCGCCATCCCCGGTGCGCACTGTGTGGTCGTGCCCGGCGCCGGCCACCTGTTGCCGATGGAAAGCCCGGCCACCTTCAACGCCGCGTTGCTGGCTTTTTTGCTGGTGGTTTGACCCGCTTGGAGTCTTGATGTCCCCTTCCGCCCCTCCAGTGCCCAGTCCGTTGCCCGGCGCGCCGTTTGGGTCTTCAGCCGCAACGTCATCCACCCGCTACCAACCCGCCCACATCGCAGGCAACCCGGCCAGTTTGACCCCGCTGCAGCGTGCGTTGATCCAACGCGTGGCCGCCATCGGCCCTCAGTTTGCCGCCCGTGCCGAGGCGCATGACCGCGCCGCCAGCTTCCCGTTTGACAACTACGCCGACCTGCGCGCCGCCGGCCTGTTGGGCATCTGCGTGCCCGCCAGCCACGGCGGCCTGGGCGCTGACTTTGCCACCTACGTACTGGTCTCGGCCGAGCTGGGCCGCTGGTGCGGCGCCACCGCGCTCAGCTTCAACATGCATGTTTGCGCGTGTTTGTGGGCCGGCGAGATTGCCGACGCGCTGGACATGAGCCCGGCCCAGCGCGCCGACCACGCCCAGAAGCGCAGCCACCACTTTGCCCGCATCGTGGACGAGGGCCGGCTGTATGCCCAGCCGTTTTCAGAAGGCGGCGCCGCAGCGGCCGGCGCCGCGCCCTGGGGCACCATCGCGCGCCCGGTGGACGGGGGCTACACCGTCAGCGGCAAGAAGATTTTTGCCTCGCTGGCCGGCGCGGCACACACCTACGGCGTGCTCTGCACCCTGGAGCGGCCAGCCGGCGCAGGCGGCGCGGTGCCCAGCGGCGGCACCCGGCGCGACGCGCTGTACCTGGCCGTGCCGGCCGATGCCGCCGGCGTCAGCGTGACCGGCGACTGGGACCCGCTGGGCATGCGCGCCACCGTCAGCCGCAACCTGCTGTTCCAGGACGTGTTTGTGCCTGAGTCGGCGCGGCTGATGCCAGAAGGTCTGTATTTCCAAGCGGCCAGCCGCTTCCCGCACATGTTTGCCACCTTGTCGCCCACCTACCTGGGCGTGGCGCAGGCGGCGTATGACTTCACCGTGCAATACCTGCGGGCGGAGGTGCCGGGCATGCCGCCAGTCAAGCGCCGCATGTACCCCACCAAACAGTACGCGGTGGCCGAGATGCGCATCAAGCTGGAGAGCACCCGCGCGCTGTTTTTGCAGACCGCGCGGGAGGCCGCCATCGACCCCGACAAAGACACCCGCATGCGGCTGTATGCCGCCCACTACACGCTGATGGAAAACGCCAACGACATCTGCCGCCTGGCGGTGCGCACCTGCGGTGGCCAAAGCCTGCTCAAAAGCCTGCCGCTGGAGCGCTTGTACCGGGATTCGCGCTGCGGCAGCCTGATGCTGCCGTGGACAGCAGAGCTCTGTTTGGACCGCATGGGCCGTGATTGCCTGTACGAGGCGGGTGAGCGCGACGAAGCGATTGAGTGATGCGGGTGGCGGTGCGCCTGGATGAGCGCCTGCTGGCCGCCGCCACGCGGCAACCCAACGCGCCGCTGCTGTGGGCCGGCAACCGGTGCCTGAGCGGCCAAGACTGGATCACGCTGTTGGACAGCACCACCCAGCAGTTTCATCAGCTTGGTTTGGGCGCCGGCGCCTTCATCGGCTGGCTGGACCACAACAGCCCGGAGCTGACGGCCATCACCCAGCATGCCGGGCTGTCCGCGCTGTTCCACGGGCCGGCACTGGCCACGCTGGCCGGGCAACTGCGCCAGCACATCCCCCTGACCGGACCTTTCGCGCCCGCCCGCCCAGCCGGCTGATGCGCTGCTGGTTTACACCAGCGGCACCACGGCTGCGCCAAAAGGCGCCATGCACAGCCAGCAGGCCATGCCGGCCAACATCAGCATGGCGCTGGCAGTGCAAGGCCTGACACCGGCAGACCGGGTGCTGGCGGTGCTGCCGCTGTTGCATGTGGGTGGGCTGTGCATCCAGGTGCTGCCGGCGCTGGCCGTGGGCGCGGCCGTCCAGTTGCACCCGCGTTTTGAGGCAGCCGCCTGGCTGCAGGCGGTGGCCACCTGGCGGTCCAGCACCAGCCTGCTGGTGCCGGCTGCCACGCAGGCAGTGCTGGCGCAGCCGGGCTGGGCAGCGGCCGATCTGGCGTCGCTGCGCTGCCCCTCACCGCGCTGGGCAAGGTGCAAAAACCGCTGCTGGTGAAGTTGCTGGCCCAGGGCTGAAATAAGTTTGCCTGCGCCTGTCGATTGCGTGGCAGTCTGCGCATCACAGCAGCAGAGGCCGGTGTGTTGCCCGCCTCAGCCACCCAACCGGAGCGATCCATGCAATTCATGCTGATGTTTTTTGACAGCGCCGCCAACCAGGCCCACCAACCCACACCCGGCCAGGACACGATGGCCGCTTGGGGTGCGTATGCCGGCGCCATGGGCCAGGCCGGCATCATCCAAGCCGGCCACGGTCTGCAGGGCCGTGAAACCGCCACCACCCTGCGGGTACGCGACGGTGTGCGGCAAGTGCAAGACGGCCCGTTTGCCGACACCAAAGAGCAGTTGGGCGGTTATTTTGTGATCGACGTGGCCAGCCTGGACGACGCGCTGGCCTGGGCCGCCCGCAGCCCCACCGCCGCCACCGGCACGGTGGAAGTGCGGCCGGTGCTGGCGATGTGACGCACGCTGCGGCCACCACAGCGGCCACCGCAGCCGCCACCGCAGCCGCCACCACAGCCGCCACCACAGCCGCCACCACAGCGGCCCGCCAGTCCTACGGCCGGCTGCTGTCGTGGCTGGCCTACCAGTGGCGCGATGTGGCCGCCGCCGAAGACGCCCTGGCCAGCGCGCTTGAAAAAGCCCTCACCACCTGGCCTGCCCAGGGTGTGCCCGCCGCGCCTGATGCCTGGCTGCTGACAGTGGCCAGGCGTGAACTGCTGCAAGCCGCCCGCCGCCAGCGCCTGCATGACAGCCCGCAGGTGCAAGCGCTGCTGCAAGACGATGCTGCGCAGGACGGTGCGCCCAAGCTGCCCGACAACCGCCTGAACCTGCTGTTTGTCTGCGCCCACCCGGCCATTGATGCCGCCGTGCGCCCGGCGCTGATGCTGCAAGTGGTGCTGGGCCTGCAGGTGCAGCAAATTGCACCTGCCATGCTCACCGCGCCCGCTGCCCTGGCCCAGCGCCTGGTGCGGGCCAAACACAAAATTCGCGCCACCGGGCTGCGTTTTGAAGCACCCGACCCTGCGGACCTGGCCGACCGCCTGCATGCCGTGCTGGAAGCCATTTACGCCGCTTACGGCCTGGGTTGGGACCATGCCGAGACACACACCGGTGACTGCGCCGATGCCGGCGCTGCAGCGCTGCAAGGCCTGCGCAGCGAGGCCCTGTTTCTGGCCGATCTGGTGTGCAGCCTGCTGCCGGCCAGCGCCAACCGGGCTGAGGCCGAAGGCCTGCTCGCGCTGATCTTGTTTTGCGAAGCACGCCAGCCCGCCCGACGTGGGCCAGGCGGTGCGTTCATCCCGCTCGACCAACAAGACTGCAGCGCCTGGCAGCGGCCCCTGGTGCTGCAGGCCAACCAGGTGTTGGCCGGCGCTGCAGCCTGGCAGGCGCCGGGCGCGTTTCAGCTGGAGGCGGCCATCCAGTCGGCCCACTGCCAGCGCCTGTTCACCGGCAGCACACCGTGGGCCGGCATCGTGGCGCTGTACGACAAGCTGCTGGCGCTGGCGCCCAGCCTGGGTGCCCAGGTGGCGCATGCGGTGGCCTGCGCCCAGGCGGGCGATGTGGCCCGTGCCGCCGCGCTGTTGGCCGCCTTGCAATCGCCCCGGTTGGCGGCCTACCAGCCGTTCTGGGTGGCACTGGGCCATGTGGCCAGCCTGCAGGGCCAGGTGGATGCCGCCCGCCAGGCCTGGCAACGTGCCATCGGCCTGACCAGCGCACCGGCCTTGCGGGCGCATCTGTTGGCGCGGCTGCAGGCGTTGGCTTGATCAGCGATATTGGCCAGCGCTAGCCTGCCCGCGTTGCGCAAACCCAGCGCCAGGCCCAAGCCGCTCAGTTCAAGACACGGGCGGGTGGTGGGGCGCTGTCCGGCGTGTCGCTGGCCTCGGCAGCCAGGGCAGCCGCCGGCCCAAAGCCCCAGTCCGCATCCACCAACGCCTGCTCCAACAAACGCTGCAAACCGGTGGCCAGGTCAGCGGTGAGCTGCAACGCCAGGCGCCTGCCGCCGGGTTCACGCGCGGCCAGCGCCAGGCCGGCGCCGGTGGGGCCTGGGCCGAGGTCAATCTCGGTAGGCAACAGCGGCTCGGGGCCTTGCGGCATGGCGGCCGGCGTGGCGTCAAACGGCTTGGAGAAATCTGCCTGCGGCAGTGGCCGCTCGCGGGCGGCCTGGGCCATCATGGCTTGCGCCTCGGGCAGCACCACTGCGTGCGGCGCCACCTGGCTGATGCCGGCCTGGGTGACCAAGCGGTGCAACGGCGGCCACAGCTTGCGCAGCATGCGGCGCGTTAACCACAGCGCATACAACTCACCGCTGGCCGTGCGCACCTGCCACAGCACCCGGTCAGCCGCCGGGTCGTAGCGCACTTGCATTTGATGGATATCCACGGCCAGGATTCTACGGAGGCCGCCCACCGCCCCGGGCCTGCCGCGCTGGCCCATCCACCTTGATCCAGCGCAAGTGTGGCGCTGTTGGCCGGTCCGACCTGCCTTGAATTGCCCGCCAAATCCCCCATGTCTTGGGCAACCCGGAGGACAACAGCCATGCGTGTCGACAAACTCACCACCGCGTTCCAACAAGCCCTGCAAGAAGCGCAAAGCGCCGCCGTGGCGCGTGACAACCCCTACATCGAGCCCAGCCATTTGCTGGCGGCCATGCTGGCCCAGCCCGATGGCCCAAAAGCCCTGTTGGACCGTGCTGGTGCCAACACCGCCGCGCTGAAAACCGCGATGGAGGTGGCCGTCAACGCCCTGCCCAGCGTGCAAGGTGGTGGCCAGGTGCAGGCCGGGCGTGACTTGGTGCAGTTGCTGCAGGCCTCAGAAAAAGAGGCCACTAAACGGGGTGACCAGTTCATTGCCAGCGAGATGTTTTTGCTGGCCCTGACCGACAGCAAGAGCGACATCGGCGGCATCGTGCGGGGCCATGGCCTCAGCCGCAAGGCGCTGGAAGCGGCCGTTGAAGCCGTGCGTGGTGGCGCCACTGTCGATTCGGCTGAAGCCGAAGGCCAGCGCGAGGCGCTGAAAAAATACACCCTCGACCTGACCGAGCGGGCACGCCAAGGCAAGCTCGACCCGGTGATTGGCCGCGATGACGAGATCCGCCGCACCATCCAGGTCTTGCAGCGCCGCACCAAGAACAACCCCGTGCTGATCGGCGAGCCCGGTGTGGGCAAAACCGCCATCGTGGAAGGCCTGGCCCAGCGCATCGTGGCCGGTGAGGTGCCCGACACTTTGCGTGACAAACGCGTGCTGGTGCTGGACATGGCTGGCCTGCTGGCCGGTGCCAAATACCGCGGCGAGTTTGAGGAGCGGCTCAAGGCCGTGCTCAAAGAAGTGGCCATGGACGAAGGCCGCATCATCCTGTTCATCGATGAGCTGCACACCATGGTGGGCGCCGGCAAGGCCGAGGGCGCGATGGATGCCGGCAACATGCTTAAACCCGCGCTGGCACGCGGTGAGCTGCACTGCATCGGCGCCACCACGCTGAATGAATACCGCAAATATGTCGAGAAAGACGCGGCGCTGGAGCGGCGTTTCCAAAAGGTGCTGGTGGCCGAGCCCAGTGTGGAAGACACCATCGCCATCTTGCGTGGCCTGCAAGAAAAATACGAAGTCCATCACGGTGTGCAAATCACCGACCCGGCCATCGTGGCTGCCGCCGAGCTGAGCCACCGCTACATCACCGACCGGTTTTTGCCCGACAAGGCCATCGATTTGATCGACGAGGCAGCCGCCAAGATCAAGATCGAGATCGACAGCAAGCCCGAGGTGATGGACAAGCTGGACCGCCGCATGATCCAGCTCCAGATTGAGCGGGCGGCGATGAAAAAAGAGCATGACGACAGCTCCATCCGCCGCCTGTCGCTGATTGAGGACGAGCTGGTCAAGCTGCAGCGTGAATACAACGACCTGGAACAAATCTGGAAGGCCGAAAAAGCCGCCCAGCAAGGCGCTGCGCAGGTGATGGAGCAAATTGACCAGATCAAACACCAGATCGAAGGCTTGAAGCGCCAGGGCGACTTCAACAAAGTGGCCGAGCTGCAATACGGCCGCCTGCCCGAGCTGGAGAAAAAGCTGCAAGAAGCCGAGGCCAAAGAGTTGGGCAAAGCCAAAAGCGCCAAAGACGGCACCGGCGGCCCGCAGTTGCTGCGCACCCAGGTTGGCGCGGAGGAGATTGCCGAGGTGGTGTCACGCGCCACCGGCATCCCGGTCAGCAAGCTGATGCAGGGTGAGCGCGACAAACTGCTGGCGATGGAAGGCGCGCTGCACCAGCGTGTGGTGGGGCAGGACGAAGCCATCGTGGCGGTGGCCGACGCGATCCGCCGCTCACGTGCCGGCTTGTCTGACCCGAATCGCCCACTGGGCAGCTTTTTGTTCCTCGGCCCCACCGGCGTGGGCAAGACCGAGCTGTGCAAGGCACTCGCCGGCTTTTTGTTTGACAGCGAGGACCACATGATCCGCGTCGACATGAGTGAATTCATGGAAAAGCACAGCGTGTCGCGCCTGATTGGCGCGCCCCCCGGTTATGTGGGTTATGACGAGGGCGGCACCCTGACCGAGGCGGTGCGCCGCAAGCCGTATTGCGTGCTGCTGCTGGACGAGGTGGAAAAGGCGCACCCGGATGTGTTCAACGTGTTGCTGCAAGTGCTGGACGATGGCCGGCTCACCGACGGCCAGGGCCGCACGGTGGACTTCAAGAACACCGTGATCGTGATGACCAGCAACTTGGGGTCGCCCATGATCATGCAGATGGCCGGCCAAGACCCCGAGCTGATCCGCGAGGTGGTGTGGGGCGAGGTGAAGGCGCATTTCCGGCCCGAGTTCTTGAACCGCATTGACGAGACGGTGGTGTTCCACGCGCTGGACGAGGCCAACATCCGCGAAATTGCCAAGATCCAGCTCAAGCTGCTGGCCAGCCGGCTGGACAAGCTGGAGATGCGGCTGGAGGTGTCTGACGAAGCCATTGCCGAGATCGCCAAGGTGGGCTTCGACCCGGTATTTGGCGCCCGGCCGCTCAAGCGCGCCATCCAGGCGCGCATTGAAAACCCGGTGGCCAAGCTGATCTTGCAAGGCCGGTTTGGGCCAAAAGATGTGGTGCCGGTGGATGTGCGCGATGGGCAGTTTGAGTTTGGCCGGGTGGTGCATTGACCGGCCTGGCGGCTGCATGGCGCCGCGCCTGCAGCCGCCCTGTTGCGGCTCAAAACAATTCGCCCTGCGGGCTGGGCGGCTTGGCTGCTTTGGCCGTTTTGACGCGCGGCCCGGCCTGGCGCGCTTGGCCGCCCGCCGGTGGCAGCCCGCTTTTGCGTGAGCCGTGGCGCTGCTGCACTGCATCGGCCTGGGCGCGGGCCTGCGGCGTGCCGCGCAGGCCGTAAAGCTGGGCCTTGGCATGGGCCAGCGCGGTCTGCTCGTCCACCACGGGTGCAGGGTAGGTATCGCTGCCGCATTCAGGCACCCAGCGGCGCACAAAAGCGCCCTGCGGGTCGTGTTCACGCTGCTGTTTGGCGGGTGAGTAAATGCGCAAGGTGTTGATGCCGGTGGTGCCGCTTTGCATTTGCATCTGGCTCCAGTGGATGCCGGGCTCAAAGTCTAAAAACTGCCGCGCCAGGTGCAAACCGGGCTCGCGCCAGTGCAGCCACAAATGGTGGGCGGCAAAGCTCACCAACATGGCGCGCATGCGGAAGTTCAACCAGCCGGTGGCATTCAGGCTGCGCATGCAGGCGTCCACCATCGGATAACCGGTGCGGCCGGCGCACCAGGCGGCCAGTTTTGCCTGGTCACTGCTGTCCAACGGGTTGGCGCAGCCTGGCCGCAAGCCGTTGTAGACCGGCGCAAAGTTGTGCTGCTCGATGGCCGGTTCGTCCTCCAGCTTTTGCATGAAATGGCAGTGCCAGCGCAGCCGGCTGGCAAAGCCGCGCAAGGCATAGGCCAGTGTGCGGTCGGGTGTGCTGGCAAGGGCCGCTTCAGTGGCCTGGTGGACACAACGCATGCTGATGCTGCCGTAGGCCAGATGGGCACTCAGGCGGCTGCAGCCGGCCTCGGCCGACAACGGGCTGGACAGTGCGCTGCGGTAATCACGCCCACGCCCGGCCAAAAAGCTGTGCAGGGTGTGCCAGGCGGCGGCCTCACCGGCGGTTGGCAGGGTGTGTGTGGGTGCGGCCACGCCCAGGGTGCGCAGGCTGGGCAGGTCGGCCATGTCCAGTGTTGCGCCTGGCCACAGCAGCGGCGCAGCGGCCTCAGGAGCGTTCATGCGCTGGGCCCAGCGGCCGGCCCAGCCTTGCCGGCTGCGCAGGCGGCGCACCACGCCGGTCTGGGTGTGCTCATGCCAGGCCACGCCATGGGCCTGGCACCACTGGCCCACGGCAATGTCGCGGGTGTAGGTCCAGCCGCTGCCGGTTTCTTCATGGCTGTGCAGCGTGGTGAAGGCAAAGCTGCGGCGCAGATCGGCCAGCACCGCCGGCACCGGCCCAACACGCACCAGCAGCGGCAGGCCACGTGCGGCCAGGTCGGTGCGCAGGCTGGCCAGGCAGGCCAGGGTGTGGGCCAGGTGCTGGGGGCTGAACTCGGCACTGGCCAGCCAGGCGGGCTCGATCACAAACAGGCCAGCCGCCGCGCTGCAACCGGCCTGGGCTGACACGGCGGCCAGTGGCGCATGGTCACGCAGGCGCAGATCACGCTTGAACCAAACAAGAGACAGGGACATGGCGGCATTTTCGGCAGGCCGCTGCCCGCGTGCTGGCCAGGGGTTGTGGCCGGGCGGGCGGCGGGGTCACTGCACGCGAGGCTGCGGCAGGCGGGGCTGCGGCGGGCGGGCTGTCAACCTGCCAGCGGCAACTGCAGGCACAGCCGGGTGCCGCCTTGTGGTGCGGGCAGCGGCAACAAGCTGCCGCCGTGCAGCAAGGCCACCCGCTGGGCGATGGCCAGGCCAAGCCCGCCAATGCCGCCGGCTTGGCCAGCAACTTGGCTGCCAGGGTGACTGCCCGCGTGACGTGGCAGCGGCGGGTCACGCAGGCAGGCTTGTGCGTCCAGCCGGCGCAGCAGTTCAGGCGGCAGGCCGGGGCCGCTGTCTTCCACCAGGATTTGCGCGCTGCTGCCCTGGCGCCGCAAGCTCACCCGCACCGGCGCGCTGCCCGGGGCGTGGCGCTGGGCGTTGTCGATCAGGTTGGTCAATGCGCGCTCAATCAGTTGCAGGTCACCGTCCAGCGCCAGTTGGCCGGGCGGCGCGCCGGCCAGCGTGACCGGCGGCTGCTGCGGGCTCAGCTCAAACTTTTGCACCGCGTCGGCCACCAATTCGTCCAGGTTGAAGCGCTCACGGTGCAGCACCTGGTGGTCAGACTGCAGTGCCGCCAGCTCAAACAACTGCTGTGACAACCGCCGCACCTTGTTGCTTTGCGCCAGCGCGGCGGGCAGCAGCCGGTGGTGGCTGGGCCCGGTGCCAGGCCCGCTGGTGCCAGGCTGTGGCTGGCTGCTGGCCAGCGCCTCCAGGTGGCCGTGCAGGGCGGTCAGCGGGGTGCGCAAATCGTGCGCCACGCTGGCCATCATTTCGCGGTGGTCTTGGGCCTGCTGGTGGGCCAGCGCAGCCTGCGCGTCAATGCGCCGGGTCATGCCGTCAAACGCGTTGGCCAGGGCGCTGATTTCATCACCGCCAACGCCGCCAACCCCGCCAACCCCAACGCCGCTGCCACTGGCAACGGTTGTCGCGCCGGTGCCGGCCGGGCTGGCCTGCTGCAGGCTGTAGTCGTGCAGCCGTGCGGCCAGGCGGTGCAGCGGCCTGGTCAGGCGCTTGAAGGTCAGCGCACCCAGCAACCAGGTCAGCAGCAGGCCCACACCGGCCACCGCCGCCGCGCCCCACCAGACCCGGTGTTGGCTGGTGGCGTCCGCAGCTTGCGCCCGGGCGCCGCCGTCCAGCACGATGTACAGGTAGCCGGGTGGCGCGGCCTGGCCAGGCAGGGGCGGGAACATCGCCACGCTGAACAGGCGCCGGTCGGCGTCACTGTCTTGGCCAAGCATCGGATCAGTGCCCAACAGTGGCAGCGCAGCGCCGGCCAAAAAAGCGCGCACCGGCGCCAAATCCACCTGGTGCTGCCGCACCATGCCGGGCGGGCCGATGTAGGCCTGCACCTGGCCCGCAGCGCCCAGCGTGTAGACCTGGATGCCGGGGTTGACCACCATCAACATCTGCAGCAGCGCCTGGCGTGCGGCCACATCGGCAGCGTCAGGTTGCGGGCTGCTGATCTCGGGCCAGTGGCCAACAATGTGGGCCGCCAGCCCGTGCGACAGGCGCTGCAGCGCTTCTTGCGCCTGGGTCTGCGCCACCTGCCGGCTCAGCACCGCCACCAGCGCGGCATAGGCCAGCAGCAGCACGGCCAGCACCAGTACCAGGCGGGTGGCGAATGACGGGCTGCGGCTCATGCCGGCGCCCCGCTGGCGGGTGTGTTGACCGGTGTGTTGGCCGATATGTCAGCCGGCGCGGCGGGCGGCTCATCAAACCGGTAGCCCACACCCCACACCGTGACGATGCGGCGCGGCGCGCGCGGGTCGTCCTCAATCTTGGTGCGCAGCCGGTTGATGTGGGAGTTGACGGTGTGCTCATAACCATCAAACCCTGCACCCCACACCCGCGCCAGCAGCGCACTGCGGCTGTAAGCCTGGCCTGGGTGGCGCACCAAAAAATGCAGCAAATCAAACTCGCGCAAGGTCAGGCTGACCGGTGCGCCGTGGTGCAGCAGGCTGCGGCGCACGGTGTCCAGCTGCCAGGCGCCAAAGTGAAGGGTGTTGGTGGCGGGTGGTGCGGCACGCAGTTGTGCCACCCGGCGCAGCAGGGCACGCACCCTGGCCACCAGCTCCAGCATGGAAAACGGTTTGGCCAGGTAGTCGTCAGCGCCCAATTCCAGCCCCAGCACCCGGTGCGCCTCGGCGGAGCGGGCGCTGAGCATGATCACCGGCACATCCGGGTGGCGCGCCCGCAGGTGGCGGCACACATCCCAGCCGTCAGCGCCGGGCAGCATCAGGTCCAGCAGCACCAGATCCCAGCGCTGGCGGTCAATCGCGGCGATGGCCTGCAGGCCGTCACTTTCGCGGTGCAACTGGTAGCCGGCCTGGGCCAGGTGCAGCTGTAGCGCGTCGGCAATGGCGTCGTCGTCTTCAACCAGCAGCAGATGGGTGGTCATGGCGGGTGGTCACGGCGGAGGGGTGCAGCAGCGCGACAGATTCGACCACAGCCGCCGGCTGTCGTGCTGCTGCTGCGGCGGCGTCAAGCCGCGTGGTTGGCCACTCGGCGCCGCGCCAACGCACCCAGCGCCAGCAGGCCGGCGCCCATCAAGGCATAACTTTCCGGCTCCGGCACGGCCGGGGTGGCGGTGAACGAAATGCGGTAGACATCGGTGTTGGCCGCCAACTGGCTGTTGAAGGTGTAGCCGGCCGCAGTGTTCAGCCCGTTGTAGCCAAAAAACTCGGCAAAGTTGAAAGCCACCACCGAGCCCTGGTCGGTGCGCAGGCTGTTGTTGCCCACAAAAGCGGACGCTGCCGGGTCAAACACCTCCGAGCCGGCGTCCCAAATTTCATGGGCTTTGACGGTGATGCTGTTGAGTTGCAGCGCGCCTGCGGCGTTGAGCAGCCGGTACTCGGTGGGCGCATCGTTGCCGATGAAAAAATCGTTGCTGGGGATGACCATGGCGGCAAACGTGAAAAACGGGTTGACCACGCTGTCCACGGTGAAGCTGGCGCTTTTGCTGGCACCGGGCAACAGCGGCCCGCCAATGGTGCCGCGCACCGCCGTGGGGTCAGCCGCCGCAAACGCGGCTTGCCAGGCGCCACCGGCACCGCCCTCAGCCACCGACACGGTGGCCGCATTGCCCACCTGGCCCAAATTGAAGGCGTCAAACGTGCCGTTGTTGAAGCCCAGGTGCAGCGGTGCAAACGAGACGCTGTTGGCCGGCGCCAGGTTCTCGATGTTGACGGTGACTTGCACCTGGGCTGCATGGGCCTGGCTGGCCAAAGCCAGCAAAGGCAGGGCAAGGGTGGCGCGCAGCAGCGCGGTGGTGGTGGGTGTGGCGGCTGTGGACATGGGCAAACTCCTGATCGGGGTGCGGGTGTGGGAACGGATGGACTGGCGGGCCGCGCCCGACCGATTCAGGCACGCCAGCGCATGCTAGGAATCGGCCATCCCCAAATCCTCACCAGCAGATCACGGCGCGGTGACCTGTGCGCGGTGGGCGCTGCAGCGGCGGCTTATCGCCTGGCTGCCATCACATGACGTGCCTGCACATAACCGTAAGCAAAGTCCACCGACTCATCGATGTTGCGGCGGATGGCCTGGCGCTCTTTTTCGGTGGTGAAAAACGCCAGGTCAGCGCTGTGGCGGATGTAGTGCGGCGGCATGCGGTTGAGCGCCACGCAGGCCACATCGGCCAGCAGCTCGGGGTCGTCGGCAATGCCGGGGTAGCGCACGGCGGCGCTGGTCACCGCCGCGAAAACGGCTTTTTCGTGGGTGTTGTGGACAGAGGTGTAGTCCATGCTGGGGTGTCCTGCGGCGGATGGGGGTAGCGCTTGTATCGGCTGTTGGGGTTTGAGCTTGAGTGCCGGCGCCGGCGCGCCGCTGGCCTGGCCGGTTTGTCCCGCGTGCGCCAGCAGGCGCCAGACCGGCTGGCTAGGATGGCTGCATGAGCACACTGACGGCATCTGACAACCCGGCAAGCGGCCCAACAAGCATCCCGGCCGCACCTCCCCTGCGGCAGGACGCCACCGTCATCGGCCTGGTGGGCCTGGCGCATGCCGTCAGCCACTTCAGCCAGTTGCTGCTGGCGCCACTGTTCCCCTGGCTCAAAGACGCGTTCAACGTCAGCTACACCGAGCTGGGCGCGCTGCTGACCATCTTTTTTGTCGTCTCCAGCATCGTGCAGACGGCCTCGGGGTTTGTGGTGGACCGGGTTGGCCCGCGCCCGGTGCTGCTGGCCGGCCTGGCGCTGCTGGGCCTGGCCGCGCTGGGCTACGCCGCCAGCACCAGCTACACCATGCTGGCCGCCAGCGCGGTGCTGGCCGGCATCGGCAACGGGGTGTTCCACCCGGTGGACTACACCCTGCTCAACCGCAAAATCCACAAAAGCCGGCTCGGCCATGCCTACAGCGCCCACGGCATCACCGGCACCCTGGGCTGGGCGTTGGCGCCCGCGCTGATGGTGCCTGTTGCCGTGGGCTTTGGCTGGCGCGCCGCACTGCTGAGCGCCGCAGCGGTGGCGTTTGGTGTGCTGGCGGTGCTGGTGTGGCACCGGGGCCAATTGGCGCTGGACCTGGCCGCGCCCGGCGGCGCACCGGCTGCTGCAAGCAGCAGCGCCACCACCACCGCAGCCTGCCCCGAAGGCCCATTCGACTTTCTCGGCATCCCGGCTGTCTGGATGTGTTTCGGTTTTTTCTTCTTCTACGCCATGGCCTTGAGCGTGGTGCAAAGCTTCGCGCCCGCCGCTGCGCGTGAGCTGCATGCCGTGCCGCTGCAATGGGTGGCGGCGTGTCTGTCCATCTACATGGTCTGCAGCGCGGTGGGCATGCTGGGAGGTGGGTTTTTGGCGGCCAACCCCGCCCGCTGCGAGCAGGTGGTGGGCTTGGGCATGGGCCTGGCGGCGTGTGTGGCGCTCAGCGTGGCGCTGCTGCCGGTGGCGGGTTGGACGGTGCCGTTGCTGTTTGGGCTGATGGGCTTGTTCTCGGGCAGCGCCGGGCCGTCACGCGACATGCTGGTGAAACGGTCCACACCCGAGAACGCCAGCGGCCGGGTGTTTGGTGTGGTCTACGCAGGCTTGGACATCGGCCAAGCATTCGCGCCACTGGTGTTTGGTCGGCTGATGGATTTGCAGCACTACCGCAGCATCTGGATCGGCCTGGCAGCGGTGCAACTGGTGCTGATCGTCAGCGCGTTCAATGTGCGCAAAGTGCGGCGGGAACTGGTGGTGGCTTGAGGGTTGGGGCGGCCGTGTGCTTGCTGCGGTGCCGCCGGCAGCTTGACTGTTGACGGCATGTTGTGGTTTTCAAATTTGATCCACCGCCACCACCACGCCCAGCATCCATTGGTTGTGCTGTGCTGTGGTCAGGTCAATCAGCGGTAAGTGTCATGCCGCGCTTGTCCATGCCCCCCTAATTGGGGTGGGCAAGGTTTGTTCGGCGCGCAGCGGCCATGTTGAAAGCCTGCCCAATGCCTACAATCAGCACGTATAAGCTGGCGACGCAAAGACCAAAAAGAAAATGAATTGCGCTGTATTGAGGGTTTCATCAAACACCCATTCAACCCGGTTTCACAACCTCGTTTTGACCACAGGATTGACCATGAACGCCAAGAAATTTCTTTTGTCCGCTGCGGCCTCAGCGCTGCTGCTCGCCGCAGCGCAGCCGGCCTCAGCGCTGCTGTTGTTGGCCGATTATTCGGACGCATCTGTTTCGGGCGGTATTTGGCAGACTGCCAGCGGTCAGATTCAGGGTTTTGATCCCGGCAATGGTGCTGTCAATGTCACCGATGTTTTCAAGGCCAACATTGCGGCGGCATACACTTATTTGGGGAATTCAGTCAAGGGTGGTGCCGACCTGACCGTTCAATTCGGGCTGCAAGACCTGAGTATGGTTGGTGCCGATGGATATTCTCAAGTTCTGACTTTTGGCGGCAACGGGTTGCCCAATTTGACGAGAATTGTGCTCGACAGCAGCTCTAATTCGAGTTTTTATTTGGATGCAACGCCATTCGACAACTCTGAATACACGATGCAATCTGTCAACGCCACCCTGGGTGGTGGCACTGTCAACGTCGGGCGTTACGGCACGGCTGTGGCAGGTGGTGTTGCCGAGAATCGCACCGATATATTGACCTTGTTGATGCACGAGTTGATTCATTCTGCTGCCCTCGGCGCCGACACCCCGGAAGGCAATACAAACCGAAAGCTCACCGTTCCGACCACGTTGACCGGATTTGCCGCTGACTTTGATATTGCATTCCTCAGTGCCAGCAACCACATCGATCCTTTTGTGCAAAACGGTGTGTTTCAGCACACGGTCACGTCTGAGCCAAGTTTTGGCAACAACGACCGTTGGCTGCTGACGGGCGTCGAGGTGTATGGAATTTGCGTCATTCAAGGTTGCACACCCGATCAGGTGTTCCCAGACGCAGTCAGCAATGTGCCCGAGCCGACCACCTTGTTGCTGCTGGCGCCTGGCTTGGCGTTGATGGCGGCTTTCAGCCGGCGCCGGAAGTTACAGGCTTGACAACTTGGCGCGGTTCGGGCGGGCCAGGCGCCCGTTTCTTGGGCGCCTTGCTGGCAGCAGCGGTCATGTCGTCCCAAGCGCAAACCAAGGGCTTGACACCTGCCCAGGTTGGGCAGGTGTCTATCCAAGTGGTGAACCCGGACCTGCGCACCAAGATCCGCGTTGTCCTTGACGGGAAAGTCATTTTTGAAGCGGCCCCGCTGCCGTCAACACTCCAGAACATTCCAACCGTTTCGGCAGTGGCGGGGTCGTTTGCTGTGGCCCCCGGTAGCCAGCATGTGTTGATTGCCGAGGTGCCGGGCGCGGCCACCCGAGCGCAACTCAAGTGGGCGCCAAGCCGAGATGCCGGCGCGTGGGTGGTGATTCACTACTACCCCGGTCGGGCGGATTCCAACATGCCGCCATTCTTTGCGTTTGCCATTCAAGGCGCGCGGCACAGTTTGCGATAGTGGGCCGGCACATTGCCGCCAGCGGTCGTTACCGCTCGCCCGGCCAGGCTGAGCGCCAGCAGCACAACACCCAGCACGCCATTTCAGGTGATATCGGTTCATCGTCGCGCAGCGGCGCCCAAACTGTTGGGCAGTGGCCGGGCCGCTGCGCTTGGTTTGCAGTGGAAAAAAGGCGAGTTCGCAGCCTGCTGCTTTTACGGGTTAGGTGCGGGGTTGCGGTGGCGTCCGGTCTGGGCGACACCGAGCGGATTGGGCGATGTCGCCATCAAATTTGAGGCCGCGCAAGCACCCGCGCCACGCTTGATAGTCGGCCCTGCGAAATTCAAATCGCAGCGACGAGCCGCATTGACGTGGACGTCGGCAATCGCACACGCGGCGTCTTGACCGTGGCGCCCGACGCAAT